>CAZKUS010000034.1:0-13012 GCA_964556025.1 uncultured Clostridia bacterium
ACCTACTAGAGGTGTGGATATAGGTGCTATTGAATTTATTCACAACAGTTTAATAGAACAGAGGGACCGAGATAAAGCGATTCTGGTAGTTTCCGCTGATCTCAATGAAGTCATGTCTCTTAGTGATCGAATTGCAGTCATTTATGAAGGAAGGATAGTAGCGATAGTTAACTCCGATGAAGTGGATGAGTATCAATTAGGAGCTTTAATGACTGGCTCCAATATTGAGAAGGAGGCTTCTAAATGACGAAGTCGGGAAATAATAACAACTTAAATCAGCGCTTTAATAACGCCATGGACAAAATTAAAGGACTTGTTACTGCAAATCAAAATATGGGCTCGGCTTTATCAGAGCTTGGATTGTCACTTGTGTCAATACTTGTGGCGATGTTAGTAGGTGTTATTTTCATTTTGATTGCAGGACAATCTCCTATTGAAACTTATGGGGCCTTGTTGGATGGATCGTTTGGTTCTTTTAGAGATTTTCTCGGAACATTACATCGTTCAACACCATTAATTTTTACTGGTTTGGCTGTGGCTTTATCTTTTAGAACAGGTCTTTTTAATATAGGAGCGGAAGGTCAACTGTTGATAGGTGGTTTTGTTGCTGCCTTAGTAGGCTTTTATTTTGAAGGGCTTCCGTATATTATTCACCTACCCATGACCATTTTGGCCGGTATGATAGCTGGTGGTGTTTGGGCTGGTATCCCCGGTATATTAAAAGCTAAGTTGGGGGTACACGAAGTTATCAACACTATTATGTTAAATCATATAGCAATACACGTGACAATTTATTATGGTATAAACACTTTCCGAGAAGGGGGAAGACAAGCTACTCCTGATGTACAAGGAAGTGCTGAACTATTTCAATTTAACCAACTGCCTGAAATACCTGTAATACAAAATTTGCCTTTCATCAGTTTGTTTGATCATACTGGTATTAGTCTACACAGTGGCTTTGTTATGGCTTTGGTTGTTGCCGTTATACTTTGGTATATTTTGTGGAAAACTTCTTTTGGTTATGAAATTAGAGCTGTGGGACTGAATGCGTCTGCTTCAGAATATGGAGGTATTAATGTTCCCAATAAAATTGTATCTGCTATGGTTATCAGTGGTGCTGTAGCAGGACTAGCTGGGATAACTGAAGTACTAGGTACTCATCAAAGTTTTGTTGATGGAATGGATGCTGACTACGGATTTACAGGTATAGCAGTAGCCTTAATCGGTAGAAATCATCCTGTAGGAGTTATCTTGGGAGGGCTGTTATTTGGTGCCTTGTCACAAGGTGGTCTACAGATGCAGGCTATAGGGGTACCACGAGAGATAGTAATCATAATTCAAGCATTGGTAATATTCTTTGTTGCGAGTTTCCAAATGTTCAAGATCTTTATAGCGAGAAGAAAAGCTAAAGGGGAGGCTAAATAAATGGAAATATTAGCTGAAATTTTTTCCTTTCCCATGTTGGTTGCGAGTTTAAGACTGGCTACGCCCCTCCTTTTGGCGGCACTTGGGGGTATATTTTCCGAACGTTCAGGTGTAATTAATATAGGTTTAGAAGGTATGATGTTGTTCGGTGCATTTGCAGCTGTTTACGGTAGTGGTTTGACAGGAAGTCCTTGGTTTGGAATGTTGTATGGCATTGTGGCGGGCATGTTTTTGGCGGCTCTACACGGTCTAGTATCGGTACAGTTTAAAGCTGATCAAATTATCAGTGCAACAGGTATAAACTTTTTCGCTTCAGGAATTACGTTGTTTTTACTACAAGTAATTTTTGATGTATCTGGCACATCACCTGGAGTACCACGATTTCCAGGATTTCAAATTTTTGATGTAATAACACTACCACCTACAACTTATTTGGCACTTTTATTAGTACCGGTGGTATGGATACTGTTTTTCAAAACTCCTTGGGGGCTTAGGGTTAACTCCATTGGCGAACATCCTGAAGCTGCTGATACTCTGGGAGTCAATGTCAATAGATGGCGCTTTATCTGTGTTGTGATCAGTGGAGCATTAGCAGGAATGGCCGGTTCACACTTATCATTAGGAGTTACGGGATCTTTTGTACGTGAAATGGCTGCTGGCAGAGGCTTTATCGCTTTGGCTGCCATGATCTTTGGAAAATGGAATCCCATAGGTGCTTTGGGGGCAGCATTACTGTTCGGTTTTGCAGAAGCTATTTCTATAAGAGTTGATATACCCTATATACCATCAGAATTAATTGGGGCTATTCCATATGTAGTAACTGTCATAGTTCTGGCAGGATTTATTGGGAAAGCAACTCCACCTGCTGCTATGGGTGACCCCTATTACAAAGGTGGTAAGTAATGTACGGTTATAGTAATTTAATATTAATGCGTTAGGAAAAGACTATAAGCCACAATTGTGGTTTATAGTCTTTTTAAATTGTGAATTTTATAGTATAATCGAGTGAAGACTGAGTAGAGTTAAATGTTGGTAATAGCATATTTAATATAGGTGTTGATATTAACATTTAACTTTAACTGAGTCTTGATATAAAATGTGATAGTATATAAAAAACATTTCATTCCTGACAATTAATATTGCCAGTAGATATAAAGGAGGATCTAGTTGTGACTAAAAATTTCGTGTTACTACTCATTGTAGCTTTACTTGTATTTATAAACTTTTTCTCTTTTGTGGTCATTATTCCCATGTATGTATTGGATGTGAATGGTGGAGAATTTCATGTAGGTCTACAAAATACAGTTTTTTATGCAGCTGCTATAGTGTTAAGAGGGTATTTTGGACCCTTAGCTGATACTCGTGGGAGAAGACTACCACTTTTGATCGGTATTTTTGCTTTTGCAACAGCTTCACTGCTATTTTTGATAAGTGATTCACTAATTACAATATATTTAATAAGAATATATCAAGCAACAGGTCTTGCTGCCTTTTTCTCAACCGGGGGTTCACTGGTTGGTGATATGGCACCTCCTGGGAAAAATGGATTATATATGGGCAGTTATAGATTTGTGAATACTTTGGCATTGTTAATTGGACCAGGTATAGCTGTGTCAGTTATTAATCTGTCCAGTTATGGTAGCTGGTTTGTGCTAGGTGCTTTGATAGGCCTGGTAGCCTTTGTGTTAGCTTTTTTTATTAAATTTCCTTCCATGTCTGATGATAAAGAAGATGAACAGTTATCAATTATAGACAGTTTTAAACAGGCTTTTACCATGGAAAATGCTTCTGTCATCTTTTTTGCAACCGGAATAACAGCTTTTTCATTGGGGATATTACAAACTTTTGCTTCTATTTTTACTGAACAGGTGACAGATATCGCTAATCCCGGTTTATACTTTACTTTATTTGGATTGGCTGGCATTGTTTCTAATGTGATTGCTGGTTATTTAACAGATATATCCGAGCGTGAAAAAATTCCCTGGATATTTCTGATTTTAATGGGAATAGGAATGTTTATTTTTGCGTTTTTACCTCACAATACGGTGTTTTTTATTTTAAGTAGTTTGTTAGCTGGTTTCGGTTTTGGTGGAGGGATAACCTCCTTATTCACGTGGACAATTGAAGTAGCCGGGGAAAAATTAAGAGCTACAGCTTTAAGTATTCAAGAAAGCGCTATAGATATATCCATTGCCATAGGTTCTTTTTTATTTGGACTATTAGTCGCCGGTCTAGACTATAGCCTGTCATTTATACTAGTGGGAATAGCTGTGGCAGCACTTGGTGGAGTGTTTATGAAAAAATTTGTGCTTTCTAATTAATTAGAGCAGTAAAAATTAATTGGGTGCAGTAAAAATTGTACTTGTTCCAAAGGAGTTTGATTCTAATGACACATACTAATACAACTATGGATTTTGCTCACAAACCACTCAAAAAATTATTTAAAAAAATGCCTTTACTGTTTTTAGGTTTTGTTTTGTTTGCCATTGGTATTTTGTTGACTTTGTATGCCGATCTGGGTATGAGCCCTTGGGATGTATTTCATAAAGGGGTTAGTGTTCATTTACCTTTGTCTTTGGGTCAGGTTATGCAAATTACCGGAATTATCTTACTGACTATAGCTTTTTTCTTAGGTGAAAAACCCGGTCTTGGTAGTATTTTTAATATGTACTTTATCGGTTTGTTTGTGGACGTATTTGACTCATTAGGACTGTTCAGTACTCCCAACAGTCTGTTTTTGAGATTTGTAATGTTATTTGTGGGTATTTTTGCTCTAGGCTGGGCGACTTTTTTTTATCTCAAAGTACAGTTAGGAGCAGGTCCCAGGGACGGACTCATGGTAGGATTAGTGAAAAAAGTTTCTAAACCTGTATGGCAAATTAGGGCTATCTTAGAAATTATAGTACTGGTAGTTGGTTACTTATTGGGTGGTCCCATAGGGATTGGTACTGTAATTATTGCTTTGACTTTAGGTATGTCAGTACAGCTGGCATTTAAGATTGGTAAATATAATGTCAAGCAAGTTCGTCACCAAAACTTAGTGGAATTGATGAAAGAGCTGAAACAAGGGTGGGGAACAGATAAAAAATCTACTGTGGAGGTTCGAAAATGAGTACAATCTTACTAAAAAATTGTGGTGTGTACACAATGGATGGAAACTTACCTTGTGCTGATCAGATTTTAATAGTTGATGGTCGAGTGAATGCATTGGGAAATTCCCAAAATCCGGTGCTGAGTACAGTAGAAACGACTGAAGTTGATGAAGAGTGGGATTTACAAGGAAAGACAGTGCTGCCAGGTTTTAATGATAGTCATCTCCATCTTCTGAGTTATGGAATCGCTTTATCTTCAGTTGATATCTCTGAAGTTAACAGTGAGCAAGAACTGGTAGGTAAGGTAGCTGATTATATAGAACAAAATCAAGTGGCACCAGGAACATGGATAGTAGCTCGTGGATTGGATGAACATTTGCTACAGGAAAGAAGATTTCCAACTAAAGAAGTGCTAGACAATATTTCATTAGATCATCCTGTCATGGTAAAACGCAAGTGTTCTCATTTGTGTGCTGTGAATACCATGGGATTAAATGAGGCGGATATAACTCGTGATATAGGCGGAGAAAGCGAAGGTGGAGAAATATATATCGATAGTGATGGTTTGCCTACTGGAATATTGGCAGAAAAAGCGCAAGAAATTGTGGAACAGGTAATGGCCAAACCGAGTGAGACAGAGATTAAAAAATATATTAAGTTAGCAGCAAAAGAATTTGCGTCTAAAGGACTAACTTCTGTTCAGTCCGATGATTTAACAGCTATAACTAGTGGGAAAGATGAGATTCTCAAGGCCTATATCGATTTGGCTGAACAAGGTGAATTACCTATAAAAGTTAATTTACAATTACAGCTCATATCACCAGAACAAATCAAAGATTTTATGTCACAATATGGTTCGATTATAGATAAAACCATTGGCGGGAAGCTTACTTTTGGCCCTCTGAAAATTTTACTTGATGGCTCCTTGGGGGGCGCTACTGCTGCCATGAGAGACCCATACCAAGGGACGGACAATGATAGAGGTATTATGATTTATACAACAGAACAGCTACATGATTTGGTTGAAACTGCAGTTGATTATGGTATGCAGGTAGCTTGTCATGCCATTGGTGATAAAGCTATTGAGGAATTTATTGATATTATTGAACATATGCAGGCAAAGTACGGTTATGAAGAACGCCACAGAATTATCCACTGTCAATTGACTGATTTGGAATTAATAGAGCGGATTGCAGATCAAAATTTATATGTTGATGCACAACCTACTTTTGTCAGCAGTGATTACGAAATAGTGCCCGAAAAAATAGGGCAAAACCGTAGTTTGAACACATATGCGTGGAAAACCATGTTGGATAGAGGGGTTGTAGTAGCCGGAGGTTCGGACTGTCCAGTTGAAGACTTTGCACCTTTGGATGGCTTGCGAGCAGCCATTACAAGACAAGACAGTAACGGAAACCCCCTTGGAGGCTGGCATCCCTGGGAGAACCTATCTGTTTTTGAAGCGTTAAAGATGTTTACAGTCAATCCGGCGGCAGCTACCTTTGAGGAAGAGAGTAAAGGGAAGTTGGCACCAGGTTATCAGGCTGATTTAGTGGTATTATCTGAAGATCCTTACACTGTACCCCCCAGTTACTATAATAACATAAGCATTGAACGAGTAATGGTTGATGGGAACTGGGTTTAACTTATTTGTTCGTTATGAAAAAACTCACAGTGTTTTTTACTGTGAGTTTTCCTTTGTTAGTGGTTACTAATATTCTCCTCATTTGTTTTTTGCTAGAAATTTTATGATAACATCTTATTTATATGCCTAAAGATAATGGGCAGTTCTCTAATCTTTGATAAAGAGAACTGCCCATTTTTCAAAGCATTCAGAGTGAAATTGAAGTTTTATTGCTATTTCTTTCTGCCCACTCTACCTGTCAAAACCACTGGATCATACACGGGAGAAAAAGGAGGAGCATAAGTTAAATCTAAGTTGTAAATATCTTCTAGACTGGCTTTCATTTGGATTAAAGCTGCGAATGTGTCTATGCGTTTAACGTCTTCTACAGGGCCTGTGATCTGTGTTCCTAATAACCTACCTGTTTCTGTATCAGCAATAGCTAAGATCTGTAATTTATCAGCACCAGGATAATATCCGGGTTTAGAACCAGCTTCTAAAGCGACAGTTTTGGCATTAAAACCTGCTTGATTGGCTTCGGCTTCTGTCAATCCTGTGCGGGCAATACCTAAATCGAAAACTTTTAAGATTGAACTCTTTAAAACTCCGGGAAATTCTTCTTCGTTTTTTTCATTGGCTATATTAGTACCTACGATACTGCCCTCTTTATTGGCTTTGAGAGCCAACGGGGAAAATGCAGGTTGCCCCGTGATCAAGTCTTTTGTCTCTACCACATCACCAGCAGCGTAGATATGAGAGTAATTAGTTTGCATAAACTCTGATACTTGGATGGCATTATTAATACCTAACTCAATACCAGATCCCTCTAATAGGTCTGTATTGGGAGAAACGCCTATGGCGGTTATTACCATGTCAAACTCCATACTCTCACCTTGTTTAGGTATGACAGCAACTTTTTCACCCTGCTGTGTATCTTCGATTTTAGAGATATCAGTATTTAACTGTAACTTGACTCCATTACTTTGTAGTTTATCAAAAATAGTTTTAGAAATTTCAGGCATAAAGGCTCTGTTTAGCTGGTCGCGGCGATGTATCAGGGTGGTATCTAAACCCAGTTCCTTAAATGTTTCAGCCATTTCGAGTGCAATATATCCACCACCAATAATGCCGACCTGTTTGGGTTTGTTATTTGCCATGAATTCTTTAATGTATTCTCCGTGATGAACGTATTTAATGTTGAAAGTTCTATTTGAATTGATTTTTACTCCCTTGGCGTCTGGAGACGCACCTGTAGCGATCACAAGATAATCAAACTGTTCTAACCACTCTTGAGTATCGCTGCTGACTTTTATCTGAGATTCTTGTGGCATTACTTTTACAACCTCAGTTTCCAACTGTAGGTCGATATCTCTGTTATCGCGGATTTTTTCAGGTGTAAGTGCAAACAGTTCATGAGAACTTTTAACTTTACCCTGAATAAAGTACGGGATACCACAGCTGGCATAAGAGACTTCCTTAGTTTTCTCATATACTGTTACCTGCCAGGAAGGATTACTTCTTTTGATTTGACTGGCAGCACTTAATCCTGCTGCATTTCCGCCTATAATTATCACTCTTTTTGACAATATCATCACTCCCAACAATTTTATTTTAGCTGTGTTCACGAAATTCGTTCAATCGAAGAGTTCAGCTATTAACAACAGAATCTAAAAGTGTCTATATTTATTATAAGTTAGAGATAAAAGTAGAATTTCCTGTCAAATTTTTTGTTAAATAAAATTAAATTTGGTTATTACTTGAACATTGTTAATAAATCACAAAATTCTTATTCCTCTGTTAAGGCGATTTTCTATATAATGGTATTTTTTTCATCTATTCTGTTTGAAAATCAGTTTTTAAATTGTTAATCATTAATAAAGGGTGAGTATTTTGACAACAAGAAATACCGAAATAAGAACATTTTCTCCGAATGGGAGGTGAGTAATAATCACGATTTAATAATTAAAATAACAGATTTTTGTGCTTCGTTGTCAAAATTTTATGAGAGATTAAGTTGTCAATAAGTTTGAGTATTGATTATTATTTAAAAGTACAACTTACTTTAGGAGGGCTAAAATTGAATGTTTGGGAGAAATTCTTTAAACTTAAAGAACATCAAACGGATGTGAAACAAGAGTTAGTAGCAGGGTTAACTACTTTTATGACAATTGCGTACATACTTGTGGTCAACCCACAAATTCTTGGCGATGCAGGTATGGATGCAGATGCTGTTTTTACGGCTACAGCAATATCAGCTGCAATTGCAACATTTGTGATGGCATTTTACGCTAACTATCCTTTTGCTTTGGCACCGGGAATGGGCTTAAATGCTTTTTTTGCCTACACGATAGTACTAGGTATGGGCTTTTCTTGGCAGATAGCTCTCATGGCAGTTTTTATTGAAGGTATTTTATTTATAATTTTGACTTTTGCCAATGTTAGAGATGCGCTGGTAAATGCCATACCTATTAATATGAAACACGGTGTAAGTGTAGGTATAGGTCTATTCATAGCTTTTATTGGATTGGAAAGTGCTCAAATAGTAGAACCTTATGAAGATACCATTGTCACCATGGGTGATGTTTCAGATCCCCAAGTATATCTAGCGTTAATTGGACTGGCAATTATGGGTGTACTACTAGCTAAAAAGGTGAAAGGCGCTTTACTCCTGGGAATTTTGATTACAACAGTTATAGGGATTCCACTTGGTGTAACCCCTCTACCTGAAGGTATAATCGATGCTCCTCCTTCTCTATCACCTACTGCTTTTCAAGCATTTGATGTAGATCTAACAGAGTTGTTATCTTTTGATATGTTAATAGTCTTGTTTACATTCTTGTTTGTGGACTTATTTGATACGGCGGGAACTTTAGTCGGCGTTGCTTCCAAAGCAAATTATTTAGATGATCAGGGTAAACTACCTAGAGCTAAACAGGCTTTGTTTGCTGATGCTGTAGGTACTACTGTGGGCTCTTTATTAGGAACCAGCACAGTTACTACATATGTAGAGAGTGCCTCGGGTGTTGCGGAAGGTGGACGAACTGGCTTAACAGCTCTGACAACGGGTGTACTGTTCTTATTCGCTCTATTTTTCTCACCTATTTTTACTATCATACCTGCTTCTGCCACTGCTCCTGCTCTGATTTTAGTTGGCTTTTTCATGATGTCACCGATTCTAAAAATTAATTTTGATGATTACACTGAAGCGATTCCCGCTTTCTTGAGTATTTTGATGATGCCTCTTGCTTACAGCATAGCTGAAGGATTGGTTTTTGGTGTACTTGCTTATGTGATTTTGAAGCTAGCCACTAGACGATTTGAAGATCTTTCACCAGTTATGTATGTATTGTTCGTTCTGTTTATAATTAGATTACTTGTAGGGTAACTAGTTGTTAATTTTTGAGTTGAATTATACTTATAATTTGGCGCTGTTATATTCAGCTACCAACATTCAACTTTGATACAGCCTATAATTTTACAGATAAAAGTTAAAGGCGGTGACTGCTGTGAAGGAAGAACTCATGGATTTAAAAAGTCAAATACAAATAGGAGCTGGTGAATCTACCTCTGAATTGGTTTTAAAAAATGCCACAGTTGTAAATGTGTTTTCTCACGAATTGCTCACTAGTGATGTAGCTATTTCTGGCGATACCATTGTGGGTATGGGGGAGTATACAGGTGAAACTGAGATAGACTTACAGGGAAAATATTTAGCACCAGGGTTGATTGATGCGCATGTACACTTAGAATCATCTATGGTTTTACCTGATGAGTACAGTGATACGGTTATAAGACGAGGTACTACTGCAGTTATCGCTGATCCACACGAAATTGCCAATGTGTTAGGGGCTAAGGGGATAGACTTTCTAATGAATTACCATGGAGAAACAATAATAGACTTGTTTTTTATGATACCATCCTGTGTACCAGCCACAGAATTTGAAACTTCCGGTGCCAGAATAGATGTGACAGATATTGAGAAATACAAAGGCCATCCTAAAGTGCTAGGCTTAGGAGAGGTAATGGATTTTCCCAGTGTGATAACCGCACAAACCGATATTTTGAGTAAAATTAAATCTGTAAAAAATAAAATTATTGATGGCCATGGGCCGGGTATTTCAGGGAAGCAGCTCAATGCATACATCGCTTCTGGCGTAAAAACAGAACACGAATGTTCTACTGTTGAGGAGATGTTGGAGAGATTGCGTAGAGGAATGTACATAGCTATACGACAAGGTACGGCTGCCCAAAATTTGTCAGACCTGTTAGCAGGTCTGACCCCTGAAAACTCCCGCCGCTGTCTATTTTGCTCTGATGATAAACATCCTGAAGATTTACTGGAAAATGGGCATATTGATCACAATTTGAGGTTAGCAGTTGATGGTGGCCTCTCACCTATTACAGCTATTCAAATGGCAACCTTAAATACGGCGGAATGTTATGGATTGCGAGATAGAGGAGCAATAGCTCCAGGGTATCTGGCTGATATGGTAGTATTTGATGATTTAAAATCTTTTCAAGTAAATCAAGTATTAAAAAAAGGTAAAAGAGTGTACCAACAGATAGAAGAAAAAAATGATGACAGAGTAAAGCAGAGTAAAAGAAAAAGTGATTATTCGGGTGAAGATGCCAATGTTTCCAATAGTGTTAATTTACAAGGTTTCTCTCTTGATAAACTTAAGATTTATTTGACAAATTTGAAAGTCAATGTGATTAAGTTAAACTCAGGTAATATAACGACTGAGAAAGTAATTCAAGATATAGCTGTGACAGGTGAAGGTGAACCAGATCTACAAAAAGCGGGACTTACAAAATTAGCTGTGATAGAACGCCATCACGGTACTGGTCGCGTGGGTATAGGTTTAGTATCTGGCCTTGATATCCAAAATGGTGCAATAGCATCTACAGTTGCTCATGACTCACACAATATAGTTTGTATTGGGGACAATGATATTGATATATATACCGCCGTAACGGAGCTTGAGAAAATTAAAGGTGGTATAACTGTATCACAAGATAGTAAAATTCTGGATTCGCTATCATTGCCCATGGCAGGTTTAATTTCTGATAAAAAAATTTCACAAGTTAGTGCCCAAATTAGAGATCTATTGGATATTTTAAGGAGAAGATTGGGAGTAGAAGCTGAGTTAGATCCTTTTATGACTTTATCTTTTTTAGCCCTACCTGTGATTCCTGAACTAAAAGTAACAGATATGGGTTTATTTGACGTAAATAATTTTTCTTTTGTTGATATTCAGGTTGATAAAAAGAATTAATATTGATTTGGAGGGTGTTGTATGACATCTGTAAACTATCCACTCTTTAAAAAAGAGGATATTGATGGTTTTTTTGCTTTATTCCAGAATAACTTGGCTAACTTTGCTTTGATTGCTGTAACTATGTTGAGTATAGGTTACCCTGCAGAAATAGTGTATGGAAGAGTTATACCTGGAGCTGCAGTTGCTGTGTTTGTGGGAAATATTTACTATGCTAGAGTAGCTAATAGATTAGCCCAAAAAGAAGGAAGAACCGATGTAACTGCTTTGGCTTATGGTATTAGTACACCAGTTATGTTTGTAGATTTGTTCGGTGTAACACAACCTGCATTAGAATTGACGAATGATCCTGAAATAGCCTGGAGGATTGGCGTAGCAGCGTGTTTCTTAGGGGGAGCCATTTCTGCCCTGGGAAGTATTATTGGGAAGTGGCTTAGAAAAAACCTGCCCAGAGCTGCCATGCTTGGTGCTCTATCTGGTGTGGCTCTGTTTTTTATCGCAGGTGAACTATTTTTTAATACTTATGAGATGCCAGTGGCTGGAATGGTCAGTTTAGCTATCATTTTAGTTGGTATGATATCTAAAAAACCAATGCCCTTTAGAATTCCTTCATCTGTTTTTGCTATTGTAATTGGTGTGGTACTTGCTTATTCAATAGGTGGTGCTGAAGTTGAAGAGTTCAGAGATGGTTTGTTATTTTTTGGATTTTATCCATTTTTACCTTCTACTGCCTTTTTAGAAGGCTTCAGTTACTTATTAGGTCCAATGAGTCAAGTAATTACTGCTATTCTTCCTATCTCGATTTATAACTTTATAGAAACGATGAATAATGTAGAAGCTATGGAATCAGCAGGTGATAGCTACAATGTTAGAGAAGCATTATTGACAGATGGAACTGGAACTATGATTGGAGCTGTTTTCGGCGGTATTTTCCCTACGACTGTTTATATAGCATCTGTTGGTGCTAAGTGGGTTAATGCAGGGCAAGGATATTCTATATTAAACGGGTTAGTATTTTTACTTGCATCAATTACAGGACTAATAGCAGTTTTATCAGAAGTGATTCCTGTACCAGTCATTGCACCTGTTCTTGTTTTTGTAGGAATTTCTATGGTAAGTCAAACTTTTAGTTCAATAAAACCAAGTCATTTTACAGCGGCGACTATTGCCTTATTTCCAATATTAGCCGATTTTCTCCTATCTAACTTTGAAGGGCTTTCAGAAGTTTCGCCTGCAATCGAAGTTATAGGTGAAGGTGCAATGTTTACTGCAGTAATTTGGGGTTCTATAGTTGCCCAGATAGTAGATAACGATTTTGTAAAAGCTGCTATTTTTTCCGGTGTAGCAACTATACTTTCGGCAGTTGGTTTTATGCATGCGCCTGAGTTAACTTTACTACCGGAATTTCAAATTACTACTGGTTATTTAATAATGGCATTTCTATTTGTAGGATTCCACTATTACTACGCTAATTTTGATAAAAATAATACACTATCGGAGTTCACGAAAAATAAATAATCTGGACTGAACACGAATACTGTGTTAATTTATGTATGTAAATATTTTCAGGGAGGGATACAAATGTCTTTAACAGA
>CAZKUS010000035.1:0-12967 GCA_964556025.1 uncultured Clostridia bacterium
ATGGATATAAATATGCCTTTAGTCGATGGGCTTAGTGCCATAGAGAGTCTGTCATTAAAAGCGCCACAAGTGGCACCCATAGTGATTTCGGTTCAGGGAGAAGCTGAATACTTTAAAAAGGCTATGCGTGCCGGTGCTAAAGATTATTTGGTAAAACCATTTTCCGGTGATGAACTAGTCTCCACTATCAAAGAAGTAGTGCGTAAAGAAACAGAGGTAAAAGAAAAACAGATGAATGAAGCTTTGCTGAGATCTGGAATCAAACATAAACCCAGAATAGTATCTGTTTTTAGTGCCAAAGGAGGTACAGGAAAAACCACTTTAAGTTCTAATTTGGCTGCCTCTTTAGCAAAATTTCATGATAAGAAAACAGTAGTGATTGACTTAGACCTGCAGTTTGGGGATATTCCCATAATGTTCAATGTAACACCCCAGAAAACGATTACTGATCTGTTGACAGAGTCGGAAGAACTAGATAGTCAGGTGATCGAAGATGTGTTGGTAGAACACGAAGAAACGGGAGTAAAAATACTATGCCCTCCCAAGAATCCGGAAGAATCGGAATACATTACCGAGAGTCAAGTGGAAGAGATATTAAAAGTTTTAACAGAAAATTATCAGTACATTATCGTAGATACACCACCTGCTTTCTCAGGACACGTATTATCAGCCCTAGATCTTTCGCATAAAGTCCTGGTAGTGACAACCTTAGATCTGCCTTCGATTAAAAATGCCAAGAGTTCTCTTAAAACTATGGTGAATTTGGGCTATCCTGAAGATAAAGTTAAACTGGTAGTGAATAAGGATGCTAAATATTACGGGATTAGCAAAAAAGATTTGCAGGATGCTCTGGATCGAGAAGTATTTTTCCGAATCCCAAATAAGGAAAAGGCCATTGTGGAAGCCATCAATAAAGGGGTTCCGGTGATAATGGAGCCATCTATCAACGGGGTAGTAAGTGAGTTTAAAAATTTTGCTGGAAAAGTAATAGAACACGAAAAACGTGTATAGTAGCTAGTGCATTATCAGGTAAGTAAGATTGTGTTAGGAGGTGGGGGAGATGAACAGTAACATCAATTCAGACCAAAATCATGAACAGAAAAAACCGGAGATCGGTCATGAAGAAAAAAATGGAACCAACCAAGATGATGACACCGGAAATGGTAATGGCAGCAATGGTGCTTTGTTATCTAGACTTAGCAAACAGAAGCAGGCATCTGCCATTATCCCAGAAAATAATTCTTCCTCACAAGAAGATGAAAAAAACCACTCTAAGTCTAGTAAGAACGTTTTTAATAACAAAAATGAGCAGAGATTGCGAGAGGATCCGTTTAGGGAATTGAAAAATCGCCTGCACCGAGAGTTGATCGACGAAATTGACAAAGATACTTTACAAGAATCGAAAAAAAATAAAGGTGAAAATGATAATAACAAAGACTTATCGAAAGAAGTGAAAGAAACTGTACAAGCCCTGCTGGATAAAGAAGAGCAACCTCTATCATCAGGTGAACGAGATAAAATCATGGAAGAAATACTAAATGAAACTCTGGGATACGGTCCCATTACCCCTCTGATCGAAGATGAACAGGTCAGTGAAGTAATGGTCAATGGACCTAGTCAGGTTTATGTAGAAGAAGAAGGACAGTTAAAATTGACAGATATCACCTTTAGAGATGAACAGCATGTCCTTCATGTCATAGAGAAGATCGTATCTCCACTGGGACGGAGAATAGATGAGAGTTCGCCCATGGTAGATGCCAGATTACCCGATGGTTCCAGGGTGAATGCTGTAGTGCCCCCTTTATCTTTAACCGGTCCCATCTTGACTATTAGAAAATTTTCCGATGATCCGCTAACAGCTAAAGACTTGGTCAGTTTTGGAACTATGACCCCGGAAGTGGCTAGCTTTTTGAAAACTTGTGTAGAAAACAGATTGAACATAGTGGTTAGTGGTGGCACAGGCAGTGGTAAGACTACTACATTGAATGTTTTATCTTCATTTATTCCGGAGCGAGAAAGGATAGTTACCATTGAAGATGCTGCTGAGTTGACATTACATCAGGATCATGTAGTTACATTGGAAACTCGCCCGCCCAATATGGAGGGAAAAGGTGCCATCACCATGAGAGATCTGGTGCGAAATTCTCTACGAATGAGACCTGATCGCATAGTAGTCGGTGAGGTAAGAGGCGGTGAAGCTTTGGATATGTTGCAAGCTATGAATACTGGTCATGACGGATCGCTGACAACTGCCCACGCCAACTCACCTAGAGATATGCTTTCCCGGTTGGAAACCATGGTACTAATGGCAGGAATGGACCTTCCCATTAGGGCTATCCGGGAACAGATAGCTTCGGCCATAGGTTTGGTGGTACAACAGACTCGTCTAGAAGATGGTTCTAGAAAAATTGTCAAAATCAGTGAAGTCCAAGGTATGGAGGGCGATGTAATTACAATGCAGGATCTGTTTACATTCAAGCGCCAGGGCAAAACTTCCCAGAACAATATCGCTGGCAGTCTAGAATCTACCGGATTCACTTCCGTGTTTTTGGATAAATTGAATTCGTGATCTGAAATTGAGGGGATAAGACGGATTTAGGAGGAAGCATTATGCATTTGTTGGCAATTTTTGTTTTGATATTTTTGTTGTACTATCAGATATATTTATTGGTGACCAAATCTCGGAGACAGCTTCAGCAGAGATTGGCCAAGTACACAGCTCCGGACGGGTATTATAACAGTGATGAATTTGGTGCTAATAAAATCCTGATGGATTCAAGTTCTTCAAATGTACCCAAAAGTCATTCCGGCCAACATCAAAATCAATTCGGAGAAAATGGTAAAACTCATGGGATACCACCTTGGTCCAGAAAAAAACTAACTGTTGGTTTAAAAAACTTAACAACTTTGATAACCAAAGTTGACAGATTAAAGGGAATTCGCCGCTATCTGGATGGTGAACTGATAAAAAGTGGGATATTACTCCGTGGAGAAGAATTTATTTCTATTTTAGCATTAAGTGGAGTAGTAGGAGGGGTAGTGTTTTATGTGCTTACTACTTCTCTAATCGGTATCTTCCTGGGATTATTATTGGGGTCTTACGCTCCCTGGCTGTTAGTGAGAATTAAGAAAAAGAAGCGTCAAGGTCAATTCAATGAACAGTTGGGTGAAGTGCTTACTACTGTTGCAAATGCACTTCGCTCTGGCCACAGTTTACTAAAAGCCATAGAGATGGTGTCTAAAGACAGCTCTTACCCAGCTTCACAGGAATTCTCTTATACGGTTAAGGAAATGCAGTTGGGGATATCTACAGAAGAAGCATTAAAAAATATGGAATCCAGAATAGAGTCGGAAGATCTCAACTTAGTTGTTACCGCTATCTTGATTCAGAGGCAAGTGGGAGGAAATTTAGCAGAAGTTTTAGATAGTATTTCGGATACCATTAGGGATAGGCTGAGGATTTACGGTGAAATTAAGACTTTAACTGCTCAAGGAAAATTATCGGGTATAATAATTTCCTTGTTACCCGTTCTTTTGGGGATGTTCTTTTACATTATGAATCCCGATTACATCATGGAACTATTTACTGATCCTAGGGGTCTGCTGTTAGTTGTTATGGCAGTATTTAGCCAGTTAATAGGTGCCCTGTTCATCAAGAAAATTATCGAAATTGAAGTTTGAGTTTGGAGAAGAGGAGGAGAAAACATTGACTGTACTGATTTTATTGCTGTTAATCCTATGTCTAACAGGGATGTTTTGGAATTTGTACAAGTTCATATTTCACAAGAAGCTTACTACTAAGCGCAGATTGGAAGAACTAGATCAGTTTAATTGGACAAATACTCACAGTGATTTGAGATCAAATACTAACTCCGGTTCAAATTCCAGTAATAATACTAGTACAGGTGATTCCAGCATCTCATCAGTTAAGACACCTCTACAAAGGGCACTGGCTCTCCCCATACATCGGAGAGTAGTGCTACCGCTGATATCGAAAATTACAGGATCACTTGAAAAGCTTCTCCCCAACCAAGCATTCGATCGAGTAAAAAGAGAGATTGTAACGGCTGGACTAGCTTATAAATTCAGTGCCAGTGAGCTTATAGCTGGATATGTAGTTATTATTGTGATTGCTAGCCTGTCATCAGTAGCTTTTCTTATTGTATTGGAAACATCGATAATTATGGCCGTGATTCCAATTTTATTGGGAATATTAGTACCCAGGATTTGGCTTACTACCAAAGTCAATCAGAGAAAAAAATCAATCCAAAAATCGTTACCAGAATTTTTAGATATGTTGACTGTTAGCGTAGAAGCCGGATTGGCTTTTGAATCCTCTCTTAAAAAAGTAGCTGAAGAGGGTTCTGGTCCCTTAGCTTTTGAAGTCAAAAAAGTCATTTCCGAAATCAGTATGGGTAAAAATCGCAAAGAAGCTCTAACTGATCTGAGAGATAGAATTAATTTATATGATCTCACTTCATTTATTAATGCCGTGATTCAGGCTGAACAATTGGGCGTAGGAGTTAGTCATGTACTAAAAGTAGAAGCTAAAGAATTTAGACGCAAAAGAAGGCAGAGAGCAGAAGAACAAGCTATGAAGGCTCCTGTAAAAATGCTGATCCCCTTGGTAATGTTTATTTTCCCCACTATATTTATCATCTTACTCGGTCCTGCTGTGCTTAGGATAGCTGACACACTGTTTGATACTTTGTGATTGGCTCAATTAAAGTTGGATATTGATAGCAATAAAATATTAATTTCACTTGACTTTTAACTGACCTTGCTTATTGGGAGTGAATCAATTGTTATGTTAATTGTAAAAAGATCAGAAGAGATCCTGGCAGAACAAGTCATACGAGCTGATAATTTTTTACTTAGATTAGTAGGCCTGATGGGGAGAACAGGTATGGACCCCAACAAAGCAGTTATGATAGAACCTTGTAGACAGGTTCATTCCTGGTTTGTGTTTTTTAGTTTGGACCTGTTATTTTTAGATGAGCAAAATATTGTGCTTTCCAAAATAAGTTACTTTTCACCATTTAAGATTTCTCCCAAAATAGGAGGAGCCCGTAAAGTTGTTGAGTTTACTTCAGGTACTTTAGATGGAGTAGATGTTGTAATAGGCGATGAAATCCTTATTCACCCCCGTGATATTGCAAACATATCATAAAGATACGAGGGATCAATGACCAGGGACCGGGGGTGAACTGTGTGGAATTAGCGTTATATTTTTTAGCGGCTTATGGCTTATTGTCATTGATACTCACTCTATGGTATGAATTTACCAATAGGCGCAGTTGGATTTTTGTAGTATTAATATCTGACCCTGCTAAAGTTGAAGGAGAGCTGAGATCTTTTTTGGCGGATTATCCTGTCTATAAAACCGTCCCGAAAAAAGTTGTATTGATTTGGAAAAATCAAGAATACTCATTGAGGAAACAGTTAGAGAAAGAGTTTCCTGGGGTAGAGTTTCGCGAATATATGGGCGGGCATACTTTAGAAGAAATATTTCATGAACAAGAACAAGGTAAAGTGGTGGTTTTTGAATGTTGAAAAAAATGGGGACTTTTGTCGGATGATGAAACCTTATCAAGGTCTTTAGTATGTTAATTGATAAGACTTGTGCTTGATTGGTAGGATGCGAAGATTAGTGTAAAATAAAACTGGGCGGCGCATAGCCCGTATTTGCTTATCCCCTGATAAGCCCCCCGTACAGAGTAACGGCCACTTGGGAGTTTCCCCTTCCTGAGTGGCCTGTTTTTTTAATATTAGCTGCATTAAAATTATGGCGCTGTTATATTCTGTTGTTGATAGCAATAATACGTTCAATTGAAGTGTTATTGCTATCAACTTTTAACTTATACAAGCTAAATATGAAATCAAATTGAATTAAAGTTAAAAAATTTTGTAAAAATCGAAACTATATGGAGGAATTTTCAAGTAAATATATAAATTATATGTAAATAAACTTTTTCAGTTGCTCTCAGTTATATCAGGGGATAAGCAAAATGTGTTTTTGGGGGGCTTAAAAATCAATAAAAAGCAGATTAATCAAGTGACAGCTGTTACAGCTACTTTGGTGTTACTGGGATTGTTGTATGTTATGATAACAGATACCGGTTTTGATCCCAATGTGTTTACAGTGGAATTTGTGATTTTGCTAGCTTTGGCAGTGGTGTTGGAGCGAATTCGGGTTCCTTCCGGTGCTATCAGTATCTCATTGAATTTTGCACTGATATTTTCTGCTTTGATAATACTGGGTTTTTACCCGGCTATATGGATAGCTGCCATAGGTATTTTATTTCATACTGTCGTATTTTCTCCAAGGCCGGCTAGTGTGGCTTTACTCAACAGTGCCATGTACGGTCTGATGACGTATGCAGCCGGTATGGCTTATATTTATGCTGGTGGTATTCCAGGTACTGGTTCTATCTTCGGACCATTGCCGGTTATCGCTTTCATGGTAGTGAATATATTTGTGAATCATTTTATTCTGATCAGCTATATCAAAATTGCCGATCGAGATAAGCAGTATACCGGTCGGCAACTTATTGAAAATGTAGCTTGGGATGGAGTGACCTATTTGGTCAGTTTCCCCCTGGCTGTATTGATGATCTTATTGTACAATTATATTGGAACCCCAGGTATAGTAGTTATGGTAATCGCTTTGGCCTTAAACAGTTATATTATCCGATTATATAAAAAGTTAGATCTGTTTCACCGAGAACTTCGCACCTTGCAGAGCACATCAGTTAGTTTGATTGAAAGTATCGAACTGGACGAAGTGCTCCAGGCTATAAATAAAGCTAGTAAGGACTTGTTCGGTGCGGAAAAATGCGCTATTTGGATTTACGATGAAAATAAAACTAAATTTTGGTTAAAACTATTAGATGGAGATCTTCTCAATGAAGAATTTGCTCTTCATGACGGGCAGGGGATTACGGGCAAAATGAGCTCTCGTAAATCACCGTTATTTATTTACGATCTGACACATCCGGAATGGAAAGAGTCTGCTAAAGTAGAAGGTCTGTATGAAGAAACTGATTCACTGCTAATAGCTCCTCTAGTCAGTCAAAATCGTACCATAGGTTCTCTTAACTTTGCGAGAAAACACTGGCACGATCAGTTTGATCAACACGAACTCAAGCAGTTGACGGAAATATTCGCAGCCCAGGCCGGTATAGCTTTGGCTAATGCCCTTCACCATCAAAAAATAGAAGATCAAGCTGTTACAGATGAAAAGACCAATCTGTTCAATTACAGATACTTTTATAAACAGTTGGAAAATGAGATCTTTCAACAACCGGAACAATCAAAAACACTGCTGATGATGGATTTGGATGATTTTAAACTGTACAATGATAGATTTGGTCACCCTGCGGGTGATAATGTGCTGGGCAAAGTAGCTAAAATACTGAAAGATAACATCAGGGAAGGAGATACAGCTTGTCGTTACGGTGGCGAAGAATTTAGTGTTCTGCTAGTAGGAGCTAGTGGAGTAGAAGCTGAAAAAATTGCCGAGAGAATTCGCAGTGCTGTGGCAAACTATCCATTTCCCGGTGATGATAATGTGCCTCAAGTAAAACTCACTGTCAGTATTGGTGGAGCAGAGTATCCTGGCGATGGAGATAGTGCTATGGATTTAATCAGAAAATCTGATCAGGCCTTGTACTTAGGATCCAAACAACAGGGAAAAAACCGGGTAAGTATGTATCACAAAATTACAGAAATACATTCTGTTAAAGAAAGTGACTGGAATGATAAAATAGTGGGATTCCCCAGCAGAGGGGTGGATAACAATGGTTCAGATAGAGGGGATAGTTAAGCGAATAACATATCACAATCCGGACAATATGTTCACTGTAGCAAAGCTGGTGACAGAAGCAGAGCGAGATGAGGTAACTATAGTGGGGAATATGCCTCAATTAACCCCTGGTGAGCGATTGGACCTTCAGGGAAAATATGTCACTCACCAAAAATTTGGTCAACAATTCCAAGTTGATAGCTATGAAGTAAAATTGCCCGTCACTGTTGACGGGCTGATTAAATTTCTGAGCTCTGGCATGATAAAAGGTATTGGACCAAAAACTGCCAAAAATTTAGTGGATCATTTTGGCAAAGAAGTACTAGAAATCATCGAACATCAGCCGGAAAAACTACAAGATGTACCTGGTATTGGTACAGAAAAAGCTCAACAGATATCCAGGGGCTATCAAGAACATAAACAGATTAAAGATATTATGGTGTTTTTACAGGAATTTGGCGTAAGCCCGGGATATGCCTTGAAAATATATCGCCGTTTCGGTGATAGTACGATAGAAAAAGTATCGGAAAATCCCTATAGATTAGCTAGAGAAGTTTTTGGCATTGGATTTAAGACCGCAGATAAAATAGCCAGGGAAATGGGAGTGTCAGTAGATTCTAAAGAACGGGCCAAGGCTGCTGTGGTCTATTTATTGGAAGAAAAATCCCAAGACGGTAACACATATTTGACTCGAGACGAACTGCTAGAAGGAATGGCTGAGATGGAGGTCAATGTTGACAATATTGACACCGTATTGCAAGAACTAACTCGGGAAGAAGAGATTGTCATGGAGAAGATTCCCGACCAAGGAGAACTAATATATCCTACGCCTTTTTATTATGCTGAACGGGGGATCGCCTCACGCATGAGAGCTTTACGAGATGGTATGGCAGGTGAGCTATTCTCTACAATTAAGACAGCTGCCACCAATTATTTACAGAGGCAGCAGGAACAGTCTGGATTGTCATTAGCCCCTGAACAGCGCCGAGTTATTGAACAGGTGCCGGAATCTGGAGTGATGGTGGTTACCGGTGGTCCTGGGACAGGTAAAACAACCGTGATTAAGTGCCTTGTAGATATATTTGATACTGCAGGTCATAAAGTGATGTTAGCTGCACCGACAGGGCGAGCAGCTAAGCGTATGAGTGAAGCTTCGGATAGGGAGGCCAAGACAATACACAGATTATTGGAGTTTTCGTATGACCAGCAAGAAGGGATGAAGTTTCACCGCAATCAAGAACGCCCGTTAAATTGTGATCTGTTAATTGTTGATGAAGCCAGTATGATAGATACACTTTTGATGAACAACCTACTGAAAGCCATTTCACCAGGAACCCGATTGGTCCTTGTGGGAGATATAGATCAGCTTCCCTCAGTGGGAGCTGGGAATGTCTTAAAAGATATAATCGAATCTGATGAAATTCCTGTAGTCAAACTACAAACAGTCTTTCGTCAGGCACAAGAGAGTATGGTCGTAGTCAATGCTCACAGGATCAATCAAGGTAAGTTTCCGGTAGTAAATGCCCAGGGAAAGGACTTTTACTTTCTACCCAGGGAAGAGCCGGAAGATGTGGTGAAGACTATTATTTCCTTGTGTGCCAAGCGGTTACCCGATTATAATGGGTATCATCCTGTCAGAGATATCCAGGTACTTTCACCAATGCGCCGTACAGTTACTGGTGTAGAGAACTTGAACAGCTCATTACAGCAAGTGTTGAACCCCCCTCAAGGGCAAAAACCGGAATTAAATTTTGGAAGCTCTGTGTTCCGTCTGGGAGATAAAGTTATGCAGATTAGAAACGATTACGAAAAGAACGTATTTAATGGCGATACCGGTCTGATTTCCTGGATAGACCCGGAAGAAAATCAGTTACAGGTCAAATTTGGACACGGAGAAACGCGAGTATTTGAAGGTAGGGAGATGGATTCCCTTGTCCATGCTTACTGTATTAGTGTGCATAAAAGCCAAGGTAGTGAATATCCTGTGATAGTGCTTCCTATCACAACACAACACTATATTATGCTTCAGAGAAATTTACTGTACACTGCAGTTACCAGGGCCAAATCCTTGGTAGTGCTGGTAGGCACCAAGAAAGCAATTGGTATAGCTATTTCCAATACTCAAATTGATGAGCGTAACACATTTTTACAAGAACGGCTATCCTCCTTTTCATCTGCTCATAGTACCCGTTTATGACTTTTAATACCCCTTTCGGATTAAAATATAGGAATAATTGGTTAATTATAGAAATATAAGAATATAATAGCGCTTTTAATTAAAAAATCTGGGAGGTGTTTTGATGAAAAGTTTTGGGGTCATGGTAATGACTCTGTCTCTGTTGTTAGTGCTTTCTTCAGCGGCGGGGGCAGTGGAAGATTCAGAACCAAATTTATCTGAACAGGAACTACACGATATTATAATGGACTTTTATCCTGATGATGAAGAAGTAGACATAGAACATAAACATTATATGGAAAGTAATGAACTATGGGAGTTGCACTTGAGTGATGGAGAAGATATGCGAGTTAATGCCATCGTTTCAGATGAAAGTGAAGAAATTGATCACTTGAACATTAATAGGGATGTAGATGTAGAAGATGAAATAAAATACGTGACTAAAGAAAAAGCCAAAGAATCAGCTGAAGATTTTTTGACAGAAGCTCATCCTGAAAAATTTGAAAAAATGGAATTAGAAGCGGACTACGCTACTCGCCAAGGAAATGTTTCTAGCTACCAGGCTCAACCGGATCATGAGTTTTACTTGCGGGAGTATGTAGGAGATTATGCTACGGACAATCATATTGAAATTAGAGTCTGTTCACAAACAGGGGAAGTGAACAGGTATATTAACAATTTTGATCCGGAATTGGAAGTCTCTGAACCCGATGATATCATTTCAGAACAAGATGCTGTAGATAAATATATAGATGCGGGTGCTTCTTTACAATTTCAACGAGATCCTCTAGACACAGATAAACTCAAACTGGTTTATACGCCTGTATTGACTTATCCCCTGTATTTAGAAGCTGAAACAGGAAAATATATCGATGATCAGGGTGAAGAGATTGAAAAAGAAAAGCTGGTAAAAGAATACAGAGATGAACTAGATAGAGATGCTGGAGCTCTTGAAATGGAAAAACTGGATGAACCGTTAGAACAGGAAGATGCCGAAGAAATTGCTTTAGAATTTTTACAAGATTTGGGAGTAGAAGGTGAAGTTGAATCAGTACATGATAGAAGCGGTTCCCACGTCTCATCTTATGAATCCTGGAATGTAAGAGTGGCAGAACGTGATGAAGAAAGCGAAGATGAAGAAAACGAAGATGAAGAGTTACTAAGAGAGTTTAATATTAATGTGGAGAAAAACCGGGGATATGTTAGTAGTATCAGAGTTCAGACAAGAGAAAAAGAGGAAGGGGTGAAACTTCCTGACACTGAACTACCAGAATTAGTTGATGATGTGGAAGAAGATGAATCTAGCGATGAGTCAGTGGAACTGATTGAACAGGTTGTGAATTATTTTGAATCCGAATTGTTGGAATCCACTTCCGCTAATGTTGAACCTGGTAAATTTGATCGTAGCAATCGCTCTGTCTTTTCTTTTAGAATCCCTTTTGAAGCTTACGGAGTAGAAGTTCAAGCAAGTATGATCAATTTGGAAATAGATGCCGAAACTGGAGAACTGATGAATTTTCATGTAAATAATCCGGTATATCAAGATGACATAGAAGAACCTAATGAATTATATTCACAGGAGGAAGCTATAGAAGAGTTCTTACAGGAGACTGAAGTAACTCCTGAATTTAAGGATGAACAATTAATTTATAATTTTGATAATCAAACCTATTCAGGTATTAATGCCGAAAGTGGTGAACCTCAGTTGACAGGGCGCGGGCATTATGTAGATTATCCTGAAGAAATTGATGATAGCGATAATAAAGAACTATTAGAATTCATGAGTTTGATGGGCATTTTATTACCAGAAAATGGAGCTGTGACTGGAGAACAGGAATTGACGAGGACGGAAATGGCTAAATTAATCGATTCTTTACTAGGGGGATCTCGCTATTATCATCCCCATGAGGAAGAATATCAGGTTCCTGATGATGTAGATTCTGATTCACCCGATGCCAGTTCGATTTATGAATTGTTTGATAGGGAGTTGATTCCTGATTCGGTATTAGTAGGAGACGATCAAGAAAAGTTTGGTCCCGATAAATCCATTACCAGAAAAGATTTGGTACAAATTGCAGTGAGAACCATGGGCTATGAGCAAGTAGCTGAAATACCGGGGGAAATTCAACTGGAAACTCAAATAAATGACATAGATCAAGTAGATGATCAGGCCGTGAATTATATTAAATTGGCTGTGGGACTGGAATTACTACCTCTACAAAATGGAAACTTTTTACCGGAGGAACCGGTAACAGTAGATGAAGCGGCTCAAATGTATGAGAGGATGGTTGAAATAGGGAGGTTGATAGAATGATAACTCTACTTCGAATATCGATTATTTCTCTTTTATCTATGATATTGATGACTGGTACTGTAGTAGCGGAGCAGTATACCGAAGAAGGGAAAGAACTTCACGGTGAAAAAGAAATAGTTGATACTCATTTGAGGGAACTATTCGAGCTGGATGAGTATCAATTGGACGATATATCTGAAGATGTTACAAGAGATGATGCGGTTTATAATGTTAGATATGAAATGGAAGAGGAAGATTACATGTACTACATCACCTATAATTTAGACAGTGAAAAAGTTGAGGATCTAAATAGAAATTACCCTTCTGAAGATTTGAATTTAGCTAGAATGACTTTGGATGAAGCTAGAGATGAAGCCGACAAAATCTTTGAAAAATTATATGGGGAACTAGTTCAAGAGGGAGAGATTGATGGTGAACCTGTAGTAGACCGGGAATTAGAAGGTAGAGGACAGTACAACTTTCACTATCCTTTCTTACATGATGGAATACCAGTACAGGGTAAAACTATTAGTATTGGTATAGATGCCGTCGAAGGAGAGCTGAGTGGAGTATATAAAGATGGATTAGAAGAATTGGATTTTGTCAGTACTCAAGAAGTGGTAGAGCAGGAACAAGCTGAACAGAAATTTTTGGAAGAGCTACCTTTACTGCAAGTATATTTAGTTCCTCAACA
>CAZKUS010000036.1:0-12854 GCA_964556025.1 uncultured Clostridia bacterium
GAACAGTATTTTTCCATCCAGGGAGTACAGTGTTTGATCAACATAAAACCTGTTAAAATTGAGCAGCAGGTTGTGGGAGCAGTTGCTACATTTCGGGATAAACAGGAAATAGAAAAACTGGCATTTCAAGTTATTGGTAATACATCGGGTTTTTCATTTGATGCGATTATTTCAAATAATGATAAGATAATTGAATTAAAAGAAAAAGCTAGAAAAATCAGTCAAACTGATTCTACAGTGTTAAGTAGAGGAGAAAGTGGTACTGGTAAAGAACTGTATGCTCGTGCCATTCACTCTGCTAGCCCTAGGTGGAGGGCACCATTCGTACCTGTTCATTGTGGTGCAATACCAGAAACTTTGTTGGAAAGTGAATTATTCGGTTATGAAACTGGTGCTTTTACGGGAGCAAAAAAGGGTGGGAAAATGGGAAAGTTTGAGTACGCTGAAAAAGGGACTATCTTTTTGGATGAAATAGGTGACATGCCAATGCATTTACAGACCAAACTTCTGAGAGTTTTGCAAGATGGTACTTTTGAGCGAGTAGGTGGTTACAAAACAGTGAAAGCTAATGTAAGAGTTTTAGCTGCTACTCATCAGCCTTTGGAACAATACATTGCTGATAACAAATTCAGGAGAGATTTGTTTTATAGATTGAATGTAGTTCCATTGTTCATCCCTCCTCTTCGTCAACGTAAAGAAGATATAGAATTATTATTGAATAATTTTATCGATAAATATGCAACCAAACTAAACACTGAAAAGCCTGTACTTTCACAAGAAATAATTGATCATTTAAAAGAATACTCATGGCCTGGTAATGTAAGAGAACTAGAAAATGTAGCTGAGTACTTTCTTAATGTTACTGAAAAAAAAGTGCTTGATTTAGATGATCTTCCACATAATATGCGGGACAGTGCTGAAGATGAGCACAAAATTAAAGTTGTTGAGGCTGATGAGCTAATTCCATTAGACAAATTGGAAAAAATCAGTTTTTCTAAAGCAGTAAACATATACGGAAATTCAGAACATGGTAAAAAGATGATTGCTGAAAAATTAGGTGTTAGTAGAGCTACTGTCTATCGTAAATTAAAAAAGTACAATTTGTGTAAATAAGCTCAGATACTATATCTCAAAATGAGATATAGTATCAATCTGAGACATATTAAAGAGTTAGCGTAATAAAGTAATGTAGGGCTTATTAAGATTGATGCTAGTTTTTAATCTAGTATCAATCTGAGATAAGCTTTTTTTATTATCTTCCATTTATTTGTCATAATGGAATTCAATAGTCTGATCTTGATGTTTAATTTAACCTATTTAACAGGGCTTTGAAGACGATACGGCAATTTTAGATTTAGACTAATTCAGTACATAAGCTTTATTGGCATAAAACTTGCAAAATCAATATATTAACAATCAAGCATTACTACATTATAGAGAAAGGATGGGGTAAGATGGCTTCGTATTTGACAAATTTATTGGACATGGTCGGTAATACACCTATTTTGGAACTAGCTAGACTGAATCAAACTAACTGCAAAGTTTATGTAAAATTAGAATCTTTTAATCCAGGTGGAAGTATTAAAACTAGAACTGCTTTAGGCATGATAGAAGCTGCAGAGCGTGCAGGAGATATTAATAGAGATTCAATTCTTGTGGAACCAACTAGTGGCAATCAAGGGATTGGTATAGCTTTAGTAGCTTCGATCAAAGGATACCGAGCTAAAATCGTAATGCCAGAGAGCATGAGTTCGGAACGCAAAAAAATGATTGAAAATCTCGGGGCAGATATTGATATTAGTCCAGAAGGTGTTAATATAACTGAAACATTTGAAAATTGTAAAGCTCGAGCAAGAGAGATAGCCGAACAAGATTCTAGAGTGTTTATTTTAAATCAATTTGAAAATGAAGCAAATCCAGAAGCCCACCGAAATAGCACGGCTAAAGAGATACTAGCTCAAATTGATGGTGAAATTAATGGATTTGTGGCGGGAGTTGGTACAGGTGGGACACTAACTGGCGTAGGCGAAGTATTAAAAGGTTATTATCCTGATATTCAGGTTGTTGCTGTAGAGCCTGAGAATGCAGCGGTTCTGTGTGGTGGAAGAATATCTAGTCATATACAGCAAGGAATTGGGGATGGTTTTGTTCCCGGTGTTCTAAATCCGGAAATAATGGACGACATATTCGTAGTCAGTGATGAAGAAGCTCTGGATATGGCTAGAGATCTGAATAAAAAGGAGGGGATCTTTGCGGGAATTTCTAGTGGGACTAATGTGGTAGCTGCTTTACGGTTGGCAGATAGACTACCAGCAGGTTCACAAATAGTAACTGTACTACCCGATGGTGGAGATAGGTATTTCAGTACACCACTTTTTACAGATTAGTGGAAAAATAAATGCCAACAAAATGGATTAACTTAAGTATTTTTACACAAAATTCGTTCAATTGAAGAGTTCAGCTATCAACAGCAGAATAAAACAGCGCTTTTACACAAAAGTTGTAATATTCTGAATAGTAGAAATTAAATATTAACACATTAAATTAATGACACTTTAAAGGAATTTTATATTTATTGTAGAATTGTTGTTTAAAGTCATCTATAATTATTCCTAATAGGGGGTGAAGCTGAAATAAGTAGAAAGAATTTGGTGAAGTGATTGCTAACCAATTACAAAAATTAAAGTTTAGTTGGTTTGAATTTGTTAAAGGGGGTTAAATTTATGAAGTTAGTAAAAATTTCTTTGATCGTATTGCTGGCTTTAGGGTTAGTATTTGCTGGTTGTGCTGCTCCAGAGGACGATTTGGATGAAGCAGAAGAAGAGCCGGCAGAGGAAGAGGAACCTGACGAAGAAGAAAAAGCAATAGATGCAGATGATGATCATTTGATCGTGGCAAATTTTGAAGAAACAGAAAGTATGGATCCTAGAGCTGTAGAAGATACGGCTTCGCACTGGATCAATAATCAAATCTATGATGGTTTGGTACGTCGTACTGAAGATATGGGAGTTGAACCTGCATTAGCTGAAGACTGGGAATTTATTGATGATCAAACCATTGAATTCTATTTGCGAGAGGACGTAGAATTTCACAATGGTGATGAATTTACTGCTTATGATGTAGAATATACCTACACGACTTTATTGGATGAAGACGAAGGTTTTGCAGGTGCTTCAAGATTGGAAATGATCGATAAAGAAAATATTGAAGTTGTTGATGATTACACTATTCAAATTCCCACAGATGAAGAATTTGCAGCACTATTGACCTATCTGGCTCATAGCTCCTCACTTATTGTAAGTGAAGAGGCGGCTGAAGAATACGGAGATGATTTTAGTGCAAATCCAGTAGGTACCGGTCCATTCCAGTTAGATGAATGGGAAAGAGGACTTGCTGTTCACCTTGAAAGTTTTGACGATCATTGGAGAGGACCAGCTGAAGTAGAAGAGTTAACATTTAGAGGTATTCCCGAAGGGTCAAGTAGGGCTATCGAACTTGAAACTGGCGGTGCTCATATCTCTCAAGGGATTGAAAGAACGGATTTGGATCGAATTGAAGAACACGAGGAATTAAATCTTCACACTTATGAAGTTTTGCGACTAAATTATATTGGGTTTAATACTCAAGCAGAACCTTTTGACGATCCTGATGTCAGAAAAGCTTTTAGCTATGCATTAGATACTGAAGAATTAGTTGAAGCCACATACGGAGAGTTAGGTGCACCAGCTTCAGGATTTATGAATAGTGGAATTTGGGCTTTTAACGATGATGTTTACATGTACGAACAAGATATTGATAAAGCAGAAGAACTGCTAGCAGACGCAGGATACGAAGATGGTATGGAAATAACTATGGATATTGACGATGACGAAGAAAAACAGGAATTAGCTGAAATTATCGCTAGCCAGTTAAATGAACTGGGAATTGACATGGACATAGAAGTACATGAGTGGGGCTCTTATCTCGATATGACCGCAGCAGGAGAGCATCAAATTGTTCAACTAGCTTGGTTGGCCAGCACTGGAGATCCACATCATGCATTATTCCCGAACTTCCACTCAGATAATATTGGAGCTGGAAATAGAGCTCAATTTGACAATGAAGAGTTGGATCAACTATTAGAAGAAGGGCTTGCTGAGCCAGATGAAGACGAACGTGAAGAAATTTATAAAGAAGCACAAGAAATACTATCAGAAAATGCTCCTTGGATCCCACTAGCAGATGATAGAGATGCAGTAGGAGTAAGAGAAGAAGTAACTGATTTTGAATACTGCCCATCCGGTTACCATATTTTCCACGAAGTTGGTTTAGAGTAACTAGTTATTTTGTCGGGATTTTGGCTTGACGGATAAAGCACAAATATTAAAAGGCAATGAAACTGCCGAGCTTTAAGGCGTGCAGAACATTCAGCCATTAAAAGATGAGTAGATTAAATTAATTTCCGGGAGCCTTTTATACTTCCCAGGGCTCCCGGGTTTTGTTACTTTGATTGTTTAAGCGAGAGGAGGGTAAATGGTGCTTAAATATATTTTAAAGAGACTAATAGCATTAATACCAGTCTTAATAGGTGTAACTTTTATAGTTTTTGCCATTATGTATTTTACGCCAGGTGATCCAGCTAGATTGCTACTGCCACAAGATGCTTCTCAAGAACAAATTCAAATTACTAGAGAAGCCATGGGTCTAAATGATCCTTTTCTTGTTCAATACGGAAATTTTTTATTTGGTTTATTACAGCTTAATATGGGAGCTTCATTAAGAACAGGAGAACCTGTTTTTGAAATTATTATGACTAGATTGCCTGCTACTTTGGAATTAGCGGCAGCTGCTTTAGTGGTAGCAGTTATTATAGGTGTGATTGCCGGTATAATAGCTTCAAACAAACAAAATACCAAATATGACGGTGGAGCCATGTTATTTGCTCTATTAGGTGTATCCATGCCCAATTTTTGGCTGGGTTTAATGTTAATACTGTTATTTTCGGTGTTTTGGCATAATACTTTTGGATACACACTGTTCCCATCTTCTGGATATGGAACTTTACGAGAATTAGTAATGCCTGCCATAGTGTTAGGAACTGCTCATGCTTCGTTTATAACTAGAATTACCAGGTCATCAATGTTAGAAGTATTGAGACAAGATTATATTCGAACAGCATGGGCTAAAGGTTTAAGTGAAAAATCTGTGGTATTCGTTCATGCCTTGAGAAATGCCTTGATTCCAGTAATTACTATAGCTGGCCTCAGGTTTGGTGTACTATTGGGAGGGTCAGTGGTAACTGAGACTATCTTTGCATGGCCAGGAATGGGCAGATTGTTAATCGATTCAGTAAGATCTCAAGATTACAACATGGTACAAGGCATTATATTGACATATGCCATTTTATTCAGTTTGGTTAATTTAGCTGTAGACCTACTGTACGCATTTATAGATCCCAGGATTAAATCTCAATATAAATAGTTAAATATATTGAGTTTGTAAAGGAGGGTTAAATAGTGGCTAAAACGGAGACGAATGTTCAAAATAATGTACAAGAAAGTGAACCTACTCAAGGTAGAAAACAAAGAACAAGACTGCAAGAGACTGTTAGACGTTTTAAGAAAAATAAATGGGCCTTGGGAGGCCTAGTTTTAATAATATTATTGGCAACAATAGCGATCTTTGCTCCATTTTTTGCGCCAGAGGGTATTGATGATCAGGATTTAGGAAGAAGATTTGAAAGTCCATCCAATGAAAATCCGTTAGGTACAGATAACTTAGGAAGAGATATGTTATCACGTATCATACATGGTTCTAGACTTTCACTTACCATAGGCTTTATCACTACCTCCATTGGTTTAGCTGTAGGTGGATTTTTGGGATCACTAGCTGCTTTTTATGGAGGCAGAATAGATCAACTCATTATGAGATTTATGGATATAATTTTGGCAATTCCAGGATTCATTTTTGCAGTAGCCCTGGTTACTGCTCTCGGACCTAATATAATCAACCTTATGATTGCGGTAGGAGTTAACTCCATACCATATTTTGCCAGGATAATAAGGTCTTCAATTATGTCCACCAAAGAAAGTGAATTTGTCGAAGCTGCCAGAGCTGTAGGTTCTAGTGATATGTGGATTATATTTAAACATCTGATCCCCAATAGCTTTGCTCCTATCTTGGTACAGGCTACACTACGTATTGGTGATACTATTATCATAGCCGCAGGTTTGAGCTTTTTAGGCTTAGGAGCACAACCACCTGCTCCAGAATGGGGAGCCATGCTGTCAGCTGGAAGACAGTATCTAAGAGATTCTTGGTGGATGGCAACATTCCCAGGTTTAGCTATTATGGTTACTGTATTGGCATTTAACTTAGTAGGAGATGGCCTCAGAGATGCGCTAGATCCTAGATTGAAAAATTAGTGGAAGGGAGGTAAATCAGTGAGTGATAATATTCTATCAATTAAAAATTTGCATGTTCACTATGTTACTGATGACGGTACGAGTAAAGCCGTTAATGGAATAGATTTAGATTTGAAGCCCGGAGAGACACTAGGTTTAGTTGGAGAAACGGGAGCAGGGAAAACCACCACTGCTTTATCTATAATGAGGTTAGTTCCTGATCCCCCAGGCAAAGTTGTGGAAGGGTCTATTAACTTCCAAGATGAAGATTTATTACAACAAAAAGAAAAAGACATTAGAAAAATTCGTGGTAATAAAATATCAATGATTTTCCAAGATCCTATGACTTCTTTGAACCCGGTCTTTACTGTAGGAAGGCAAATCGCTGAAAATGTTAGTTTGCATCAAAATCTTAGCTATCAAGATTCACTGAAAAGAGCTAAAGAAATGTTGGAACTCGTAGGCATACCACCTTTTAGAGTAGATAATTATCCACATGAATTTAGTGGTGGGATGAAACAACGTGTGTTAATTGCCATGGCTTTGGCATGTAACCCAGCTTTATTGGTTGCCGATGAACCTACTACTGCACTAGATGTTACTATTCAAGCGCAAATATTGGAAATCATGCGAGATTTAAAAAAAGACTTTGACTCATCAATAATTATGATTAGCCATGACTTGGGAGTTGTAGCTGAAGTCTCTGATAAAGTTGCAGTTATGTATGCTGGTGATATTGTAGAAATTGGAACATTAGAACAGATCTTTACTTCACCGAGTCATCCATATACTATAGGGTTATTCGGTTCAATTCCCGATTTAGATAACCGTGAAAGTACTAGATTAAAACCCATTAAAGGACTTATGCCTGATCCCATGGAACTACCTGGAGGTTGCAGTTTCCATCCTAGATGTCCTGATGTTATGGAAAAGTGTTCTCGGGAAAAACCTGCGAAGCATCAGGTAGGTGAGGGTCATCAAGTACTATGCCACAAATTTGAATAATAACTGGACAAATATATGGATGACAGAGGTACGGATATGGATAAGGGGGGAACAAAATGTCTGAGACCATATTGAATGTCAACAATTTAAAAAAAATATTTCCCACTAAAAAAGGCCCCCTACACGCTGTAGATGGGATTAATTTTCATGTTAATCAAGGGGAAACACTTGGTCTTGTAGGTGAAAGTGGCTGTGGGAAATCAACTACCGGGAGATTGCTACTGCGCTTAATAGAACCTAGTGAAGGTGAAATATTGTATAGAGATAAAGATGTTAGCTCATTTAATAAAAAAGAATTAAAAGAATACACAAAAAGTGCTCAAATCGTATTTCAAGATCCCTTTTCCTCATTAGATCCCCGGATGAGTATAAGTGATATTATTGCAGAACCTCTTATGGTTCATAAATTGTATGATGATAAAAAAGCTAGGCAAAAGCGGGTAGAGGAACTGATGGACTTTGCAGGCATAGCTAGACGACTTGTCAATTCATTTCCCCATGAGTTAGATGGTGGAAGACGACAGAGAGTTGGTATTGCTAGGGCGCTAGCTCTAGACCCAGAATTTTTGGTATTGGATGAACCGGTTTCGGCCTTGGATGTTTCCATACAAGCACAAATATTGAATTTATTTGAAGATTTACAGACAGAGTTTGGTTTGACTTATCTATTTATTGCTCACGATTTGTCTGTAGTCAAGCATGTAAGTGATAAAATTGCTGTAATGTACACTGGCCAGATTGTAGAATTGGCCGATTATGACAAGGTGATATACGAACCTCTTCATCCTTATACTCAGGCCTTAGTTTCAGCTATACCGAGGATTAATATCTATGATGATTCCGAAAGGGTAATACTAGAAGGCGATGTGCCCAGTCCTATTAATCCTGATAAATACTGCAGATTTTACAGTAGGTGTCCAGAAAGACAAGATATCTGTAAAGAAAAGCCTGTGGAGTTATTAGAAGTGGAACCGGGAAGGTACGTAAGTTGTCTGTTAAAACAGTGACTTAAAATAACTGGAAGTTTCTACTACAAAAAAATTTTTGATCTCAAGTTAGTTTTACTTGTTCAATATGAAATTTGCCAGGGAAAGGGGAAGAGAGTATGTATCCAGTAATCGGCATTACAATGACAACTCGCGAAGGTTTTACAGCACGTTATGTTAATTCAGTGGCACAAAATGGCGGTGTACCAGTTATTATACCTATTTTAGATAATACTGATATTGTTGATTCCGCACTAAATAAACTTGATGGTATAATATTTTCAGGAGGGGCAGATGTTAACCCCCATCTCTATAATGAAGAACCTAGATACGGTTTAGGAGAAGTCACACCAGAGAGAGATGAACACGAGTTTAAGCTACTGGAAAAGTGTCTAAATGATTATCAATTTCCCATTTTAGGTATATGTCGTGGTGTGCAAGTGATGAATGTATATCACGGAGGGAGTTTATATCAGTGTTTAGAGAAAGAACGTCCTGGTGGACTTATGCATATGTTATTCAATAAATATCCTTTTGAATATCCTACTCACAGAGTTTCTGTTTCATCAGATAGTAAACTGTACTCTTTGGTGGAAAAAGACTCATTATTTGTGAATAGCTTCCATCATCAGGGAGTTAAACAAGTAGGTACTGGCTTAAAAGCGGTATCACAGGCCCAAGATGGTATAGTCGAGGCACTGGAGCTAGATGATGATAGATTCATGGTAGGAGTCCAGTGGCATCCGGAGATGATGGCACAGAAATGTTCTAATGCTAAAGACATTTTTACAAACTTTATCAAAAGATGCAATGCCTAAAAAATTTATAAAAACAACTAGAACTTGTTTTGCTGTCCCCTTTGATCTACCGATCATTGGGGACAGCTTTTTTTAAAACACGTTAAGCCTTAAGGGAGTGCTCAATATTTGAGTTTTGTGTTGCAGTGAGTGTTTTATCAAAATATTTAGCTAAATCGGTAATTTCATTAACTAATTCATGAAAATTCTCGTAAGTTAAACTTTGTTTCCCATCAGATAGAGCTTGAGATGGAGTTGGGTGAACTTCTATCATCAAGCCGTCAGCACCTGCTGCTACTGCGGCTTTACTCATACTGGATATCAGTTTCCAATCTCCTGTACCGTGACTGGGATCTACTATAACAGGTAAGTGGCTTAACTGTTTTACCAAAGAAACCGCTGACAGATCCAGAGTATTTCTTGTAGCTGTTTCGAAGGTTCTTATTCCCCTTTCACACAAAATCACATCATAGTTCCCTTGAGATAAAATATATTCAGCTGCCATCAGCCATTCCTCGATTTTAGCAGACATACCACGCTTTATCATAACCGGTAAACTAGATTTTCCTACAGCTTTTAGGAGTTCAAAATTCTGCATATTTCTAGCACCGATTTGTAAAATATCTGCATATTGGCTAATTACTTCAATATGTTCACTATCCATAACTTCAGTAATGACTTTTAAATTGAATTCACGACCAGCTTCATATAAATGTTTTAATCCCTGTTCTCCCAGACCTTGAAAACTGTATGGAGAGGTTCTTGGTTTAAATGCACCGCCTCTTAAGATAGTTCCACCTTGTTTACTTATTTCTGCAGCTATATCTCTAATTTCATCTTTTCCCTCTACAGCACAAGGGCCTGCCATTATTGAAAGATTAGATCCACCAATAGTTATTTGATTGGAACTTGGTGTTCCTATTTGTATTTCTGTGTCAGCTTGTTTGAACTCTCTAGAAGCTAATTTATAAGGTTTTGTAATGGGAATAATTCTTTCCACATAAGGTAAAGCTTCTAAAGCTTGAACTGAACTTTGATCTTCTTCCCCGATTGTACCAATTACAGTTTTCGATTCACCTTTGATGGTATGACAATCCAGGTTAAACTCAGTTAATCTGTCGATCACCTTGGTTACGTTTTCTTTACCTGCACTATTGTCCATGACTATAATCATATTAATCCTCTCCTATCTATAAATTAATTATTTTTTTAGCAGTCTCACATTTAGGATAACTTCCTAATATTTTATTAAAAGTTGCCACCTTATTGAGTTTAGAAATGGCTTTGTTAACTTTTGTGTCATGTACATGCCCATGAATATCTAGAAAGAAGATATATTCACCTAATCGCCTCTTAGATGGTCTACTTTCTATTCGTGACAGATTGATACTTTCTTCATAAAATGGTGCTAAAGCACTGTAAAGACCTCCAGGAGTGTCTGAAGTTCCAAAACAAATAGAGGTTCGATCTTTTCCAGTAGGTTCCACAAATTGATCACCAATAAGTATAAAGCGAGTGTGATTATTACTTTGGTTTTTTGGTCCCTGCCATAGACTGTGTAAATTATACAGTTCAGCACAAAGTGATGGTCCCAAAGCGGCTTTAGTAGAGTCAAGACTTGCGGACTTAGCTGCCTCAGCTGTACTATTAGCAGTAATTTGCTCTAGATGTGGAAAATTATAAAATAATTCTTTGCACTGAGCTAAAGCCTGGGGGTGAGATGTAACATATTTTATTTCTCCTATACTTTGCGCGTTATTAGTCATCAATTCATACTTGATAGGAAGAACAATCTCGCCAATTAAATAACAGTTGTTAAGTTCTAATAGTAAATCCATGGTTTCAGTGACAGCACCTTCCATTGAGTTTTCTAAAGGCAATACACCTATACCCATCTCATTTGTTTCAACACTTGTAACTATCTGTGAAAAATTTGCATATGGTACTGGCTCATCTGTGATTTGGCGAGCAGCTTGATGAGAAAATGTACCATTTGGTCCTAGATAGGCTACTTTGTCATTCATAAAATCACCTCTTTTAAGTATTTGGTTGCAATTATCTGTTTTATTAACTCTACAAAAATTCATCCAATTGAAGTGCTTATTGCTATCAAAATTCAACTAAAACTGAGCTTTAATAAAAAAACCGTCCCTACCCACTTGGATAAGGACGGTTTACCCGCGTTACCACCTTAATTGTTCCTATAAGGAACCTCTCAATTAAAATAAGGTAAATACAGTTCTATACTGAAAAAGTATCAGGGGTACCTAAACACGTGTTGTTCTCTGACTAAGTGTAAGCTTATATTTAATGATAGGCTGTTTTAAAGTTGAATGTTGATAGCTGAACTCTTCAATTTCACATCCAATGTTTCAGGTTGGTACATCTAAAACTCCCAAACAGTAGGATTAAAGCTTCCTGATCAATTGCTCATCCATGAGCATGATCAGCAAATAACGTCCTGTTATTTGACTTTAATCCTACTGTCTGATCGTTAAGATGTACTATCAACCCTACACGAAATTCGTTCAATCGAAGAGTTCAGCTATCAACAACAGAATATAACAGCGCTTAATGATAAAAAAAACTTCCCGCCAATAGGGCGAGAAGTTTATCTCACGGTACCACCTAATTTAAATTTTCAGTTTCCCGGTTAGGGGAACTGATACCTTATCTCCATATATCGGCGGAAGCCGGTTTTCCCTACTAATTGTCATAAATGTGAATGACTCGTTAATGTCTTCGGGAAAACTGCTCGGAAGGGAACTTCATCTCAACCTGTCTTCAGCAGCTTTCAGTCGATGACTGCTTTCCCTGTAGAAGCATCAATTGAGATTACTTTTCTTCGTCATAGCGTTAAATCGATAATTGATTTTAAATATTATCTTAATTTACAAGGGAGCAGTTGTCAAGAAAAATTTTAAAAAAATTGAAGAATAGATTTAATAGCCAGTTTTATAGAATAATTTCAGATTTTATTCTGAGTAATTATCTGACACATTCCATTCTTTCCACACCTTACCTGCCAAATCAGTCCCTGGCTTCAAAGTCTTTTTGCCGGGCTGCCAACCGGAAGGAGTGACTTCTCCTGTTTCTTCTACGTGTTGATAGGCTTTAACCTGTCTTATCAATTCGGAAACATTTCTTCCAACTTCTGGAGTCAAAACTTCCATGGCCATAAGTTTACCTTCGGGATTGATTATAAATCTTCCTCGAATATTAACTCCGGCATCTTCATTAAATACTCCATAAGCAGTACCTATGCGACCATTTGTATCACCTACCATGGGGAAAGGGATACCCCCATCTACCATTTTATCTAATTCCGTTTCTTTCCAAATTTTGTGAGTAAAGTTGCTGTCAGTACTCACAGATAGTACTTCTACGCCTAATTCTTGTAATTCCGGATATTTAGCAGCAACTGCTGCTATTTCTGTTGGTCAAACAAAAGTGAAATCACCGGGATAAAAACACAATACTACCCATTGCCCTTTGTAATCAGATAATTTAACCTCTTTAATTTCATTTCCGATTAAAGCCTTCCCTTTAAAGTCGGGAGCTGGCTTTCCAACTTTAGCTGTCATGATAAAACCTCCTAAGTAGTTAATTAAAATTATTCTCAATGTTGATAATTAAACAAATTGATATAGTTTTCCTCTATTTTTTGCTACTAATTGTATTGT
>CAZKUS010000037.1:0-12391 GCA_964556025.1 uncultured Clostridia bacterium
TCTCCTATTTGCTCATTAAGATGTATTATCAAAACAGCATAATACGTTCACTTGAAGTGTTTATTGCTATCAACATTCAACTTTAACTGAACCTAATGCTATAAACAACAGAATATAACAGCGCCAAATGATAAATATATCTATAAATTACATGAAAAAATAATAAAGGTCCTTGTAATTGGGTGCTTTTAAATGTACAATGGCTGTTAGCAGCGGTCCGTGAAAGGAGGGCTAGTATTGAGAATCATAATAGTTGGTGGAGGTACTGTAGGAGTTGAGCTGGCCAGCAAGTTGACTGAAAAAGATCAAGATGTGGTTCTAATAGAAAAACAGCGAGAGAAATTAGAGAAAATTTCTCGAAATTTAGATATTATGTTGGTAGAAGGAAATGGAGCTAGTTTTAAAGTACTAGAACAAGCAGGAGTGAACCAAACTGACATTTTAATTGCTGTTACTGAGATAGATGAGGTTAATATAATAGCTTGTTTACTGGCAAAAAATTATGGTGTTGGCAAAACTGTAGCTCGAGTTAGAAACCCAGAATACACTGAAGAAAACCAATTGTTTACTCATGATCAATTAGGTATTGATATTATTATAAATCCGGAATTTGTTACAGCTCAAGAAATGGCTAAAATGATTAGAACTCCCAATGTTAAAGGGGTAGAATACTTTGCCGATGGTAAGGTGCAAATGGTAGGTCTGACAGTGGAAACTAATTCACCTATTGCTAATAAATTTGTTAAAGACATAGATTTCCCATATTCCAGCAATATAGTAGCTATACTCAGATCAAATGAAGACGCTATAGTTCCTAGTGGGATGGATAAGATTTTGCCAGGTGATGAGATTTACTTGGTCGGTCCTGAAGATTTACTTTCTGGGCTGGGGGGACTTACACGACGTCCGGATAAAAAAGCTCAGAATATCTTGATTATAGGTGGTGGGAGGATAGGTTCCCAATTATGTAATATACTGGAGAGTTACGGGAATGGCCTAAAAATAAAATTAGTAGAAAAAAATTATGCTAGATGTGCAGAACTTGCAGAGGAACTATCTCGAACAATGGTTTTACAAGGTGATGGTACTAATTTGAAATTTTTACGTGAAGAGGACTTAAAGGCTGTAGACGTCGTTGTTTCAACTACGGGTGATGATAAAACTAATTTACTTTCTTCGGTGATGACCAGAAAACTTGGTGCCACTAGAAATATTGTAGAAATTATTAAAGCTGATTATGAAGCGGTATTAGATACTTTACAGGTGGATACTGCCATTAGTCCCCGAACTTTAACTGCCGCTAAAATACTGAAATTGATCAGAAAAGAACGAGTTATTTCCATGAAAATACTTGGTAACGAAAAAGCTGAGATACTTGAACTACAAGTCCCTCAAGGGTCACCCATCGAGAATAAAAGACTAGCTCAAGCAAAGCTTCCAAATGGGCTGTTAGTGGGAGCTATAGTCAGAGGTGATGATATAATTATACCCGGGGGTAAAGATGTAGTTAAAGCTGATGACCGAGTAATACTATTTACTACTTATAAAGTAAGTAAAGAAATTGATAAATTTTTTGCCCAGAAGTAGTTTTTTATTACGAGTGAAATGGCGAATGATTTTTGAATTAATGGAGGAAGTACTATGAACTTTAATACCATATTTAAAATGTTGGGGTATTTTCTGTTCTATTTGGGGTTGACCATGTTGATCCCTTTGTTGTGGTCATTTTATGAAGGGGGACCTAGTCAACTGGCATTTGCCATTACTATGTTCATTACCATTGCCCTGGGGTTAATGTTAAAAAACTTGATTAAAGCTGATGAACACGATATTTCATTAAAAGATGGTTTTGCTATAGTGACTTTTTCTTGGGTCTCAGCGGCAATTTTGGGAGCCCTTCCTTTTTTGATGGTAGGCGTTTTTGACAATTTCACTGATGCTTTTTTTGAAACCATGTCCGGTTTTACTACTACTGGAGCCACATTATTAGACGATATTGAATCACTGCCCAGAGATATTTTATTGTGGAGAAGTCAAACTCAGTGGCTGGGAGGAATGGGGATTGTAGTCTTATTTGTGGCTCTATTCCCTCGGTTGGGTGTTAAAGGGATGCAGTTATTAAAAGCAGAAGTTCCTGGACCAGTTGCAGAAAAAGTCGTACCCAGAGTGGCCAAGACTGCTACTGTGTTGTGGATAATATATGTAGTTTTATCACTAGTTCAGATATTGTTATTAATGATGGTAGGAGTAGATTTTTATAACTCAATCAATCACGCATTTACTACTATGCCTACTGGAGGGTTTTCGCCTCTTAATGACAGCATTGCAGGGTTAGATAATGTTTACGCTGAAATCATTATAATCATTTTTATGGCATTTGCCGGTGTGAACTTTGCTCTATATTTCAGTCTGGTTAAAGGAAAAGTTCATAATGTGTTGAGAAATGAAGAGGTGAGATTTTATTTTGGGGGAATAATACTATTTACTGCAATAACTGCCTTTGCCTTATATATGAACGATTATGGTTGGGGTTTTTCTGAATATATTAGAAATGCTGCATTTCAGGTGGTATCTATAGTAACTACTACCGGTTATGCTACTGAGAACTTCGAATTATGGCCTCCAATTACTAGGCATTTGTTATTCTTTTTATTGTTTTTAGGTGGCTGTGGGGGCTCCACAGGTGGGTCCATTAAACAAATTCGGATATTAGCTATGATAAAACACAGTGTGAGAGAACTATACAAATTAATACATCCAAATGCAGTAATACCTGTTCGTTTGAACAGACGAGCCGTTGAAGAATCCGTTATTTCCAGTATTTTGGGTTATATTGTTTTGTATTTATTAATTTTTGTGTCTTCATCTCTTTTGATATCGTTATATGGTATTGATATGACAACTTCCTTTTCAGCAGTTGCTGCTAACTTAGGGAATGTAGGTCCTGGTTTGGCTCAAGTGGGCCCTATGGAAAACTATGGTTTTTTGCCTGGGCCTGTAAAATTGTTGTTGTCATTTTTAATGTTATTAGGCCGACTAGAAATTTATACAGTTGCAGTTATGCTGTTGCCTGAATTTAGAACGTTTAAGATGAAAAGATGATTGGTTTTGCAGTTTTATTAATATTGGGTTAAAATGGATATAACTATATTTGTAAAGGGTGATTAAATGACTGAGTATAATGAATTGTATCAGGCCACTCTAGCTATGTTAAAAGATAGAGAAGTGGACCTGGATGAAGTCGCCCAATTAGTACTAGATCTTCAAAAACCGTACCTTTCCCACCTAAAGTTTGAGGATGCCAGGGAAAGTGTTGATGCAGTGTTAAAAAAAAGGGAAGTGCAGAACGCGATCACAACAGGGATTTATCTCGACATGGCGTCAGAAAAAAACGAAGTTGATGAACCGCTACAATCGCTACTAGTCACCGATGATCCTCTCTATGGTATTGATGAAATTCTAGCTCTTAGTATTGTCAATATTTATGGGTCTATTGGATTGACTAATTTTGGGTATCTCGATAAAGAGAAGCCGGGCGTGATTGAAAAAATAAACAAAGAAAAAGGTGGCAAAGTCAATACCTTTTTAGATGATCTGATCTGTGCAATTGCCGCAGCGTCAGCTTCTAGAATAGCTCACAGAGCTAGAGACGGAGAATTCGACGATGATTAAAAAGATGATAGGGTATTATTTCATATGATCCGGAAAGGGTGATCTTATGAACATCATAAGTTTAGATGAAGCACTAAAAATAAGTCGTAACGACCTAAGGAAAAAGTACAGTGATTATGTTAATCCAGCTTTTATAAAAATGCTTAGTTTATTAGGTTTTGATAAAAAATTTATCAAAGCTCAAGGCGTAATGGTTTGGGATGAACAGGGGAATGAATATTTAGACTTCTTGGGCGGTTACGGTTCTCTCAACTTAGGTCATAATCCCGACGAAATTTATGAAGCTCTAGAAAAAACCAGAGAAACGCCTAACTTACTTCAAGCATCAGCCAGTAGTTTGAGTGCAGTTTTAGCGGAAAACTTGGCTGGTATTACACCAGGTGAACTTCAGCACAGTTTTTTCTGTAATAGTGGTGCAGAAGCTGTAGAAGGGGCCCTTAAACTGGCAAAAAAAGCTACAGGTAAGAGAAAAATTATTTCGGCTCATGGGTCTTTCCACGGAAAAACCATAGGTTCTTTATCAGTTTCGGGAAAAGACAAATATAAATCCGATTTTACTCCTTTGATGCCGGAGTCATATCAGGTGAGTTATGGAAATTTGGAAGAATTGAAACAAGAGATAGACGAACATACTGCTGCAGTGATTTTAGAACCTATCATGGGTGAAGGTGGTGTAATTGTACCGCCAGAGGGTTATTTATCTGAAGTCAGGAAATTGTGTGATCAGTATGGAAGTTTGCTAATTTTAGATGAAATTCAAACCGGCCTGGGGCGAACAGGTGAATTGTTTGCCTGTCAATGGGAGAAGGTTGCCCCTGATGTCATGTGCTTGGCAAAATCCTTAGGTGGTGGAGTTATACCCATGGGAGCTTTTCTAACTACATCAGAAATCTGGAATAGAGCTTATGGTAAAATGGAGGAAGCGCTGCTTCATACTTCGACTTTTGGTGGAAATAGTATGGCTTGTGCTGCTGCTATAGCAGCACTGGAAAGCACTGAAAAATATGATTTAGTAAATAAGGCTAAAAAACATGGTAGATATATGTTAGACTCTTTGGAAGAACTAAGTGGCAAGTACGATGCCATAAGAGACGTAAGAGGAAGAGGGTTGTTGATAGGGATTGAATTTAATCAACCTGAAAGCAAAGTTTTGAATACCATATCAAAAGGTTTGTTGGATAAATTGAGTCATGAATATACGGGTGCTTTTGTGGCAGAAAGACTGCAAAATGAATTTGGTATTATAACAGCTTATACCCTTAATAATCCCAACGTTATCAGATTAGAACCGCCGCTAACCGTAGAGAGAGAACAGATTGATTATGTGATCGAGTCATTGGATAAATTGTTATCAAAACACGGAGATTTTTTCAAATTGGTTTTCTCCAGCGGGAAAACGGCAGTCAGTTCACTATTTAATTTCACTGACTGAACAACATATTGATTTCTATTATTACTTATATATAGTATCATCAGTTATTTTTATAGTAGTATTAATTATTTAAATTACTTTCTTGGTAAATTGCGTTGACGGATGATATGGATCTTGTTATACTAAAAGTGAAAATAGTATCAAGCAAGTGTTATGAATATCACAATTATAAATAGGTTGGAGCATTGATACATATAAAATTTGGATTTAAGTACTCAGAATAAAATATTTATAGTAAGGAACTGTATAACATTAACAGTAATGAATTTTCGAAATTTTTCTTATATTAACAGTTAAGGAGGTGCTTAAGTGGGTAAATTTTGCTTAAAGCGAGCAAGATGGTTGTTTATTTACTGTAGTTTGAAGTGAATGTTATCACAAAATTAGGAGGTTAAATTATGAATTATTATGATTTTGTTTATTATTTACCTATGTGGATAGTTGTTTTTCCCTTTGTTATGACAGCGGTAATATTTTTAGTTGAAAGAAAATCTAGATTTGGTAGAAATCTGTTAGCTATTGTGACTTCGACAATAACCTTCATTATGGTGGCTGCTATGTATCCTGCCATTATCAATGGAGAAATAATATACTATCAGCTGGCGAATCTAGTTCCTCCCTTTGGAATTTCTTTTAGGGTAGATACTCTAGGATTTGGATTGAGTTTGCTAGCTTCTTTTATATGGATGTTGGTAACCATATATTCATTGGAATATATGAAAAAAGAGAACTATACAGGTAGGTATTATCCTGCTTTGATTATGACTTTGAGTGGTTGTATGGGCCTGTTTTTGGCTGGAGATTTATTCACAATGTTCATTTTTTTCGAACTGATGTCACTAGTATCCTACTTATTAATTATTCATAATGAAACTAAAGAGGCTTTAAAAGCGGGTTATAAATATTTGATGGTTACTATTATAGGTGGTTTATTTCTATTCTTTGGAATCATAATTACTTTTGAACTGAGTCAGACTATTACACTTAATCAAATGGGTATTATTTCAGAACCAAGTTCACTAGCTTTTGCAGGTTTCTTATCGTTCTTAATAGGTTTTGGTATGAAAGCAGGAATGTTTCCCTTACATGTTTGGCTCCCCGAAGCACACCCGGTAGCGCCTTCTCCAGCAAGCGCGTTACTGTCTGGAATAATGATTAAAACAGGGGCTTACGGATTGATTAGAGTTATATTCCATGTGTTTGATTATCAGATGATCTTAGAGGTTAACTGGCATTTGATATTAGCTGTAGTAGCTGTGATCACAATTTTCTTAGGTTCTGCTGTTGCTATTACACAGAAAAATCTAAAACGACGGCTAGCCTATTCCAGTATAGGTCAAATGGGGTACATTTTGCTTGGTTTAGCTATCTTGACAGAAACAGCAATGATTGGAGATATATTTCATATTTTTAGTCATGCTTTTATGAAAAGTACACTATTTTTAGCTGCTGGTGCCATGATAATGAAAACTGGCAAAAAGAAAATAGCCGATTTAAAGGGTGTGGGCAAGCAAATGCCGCTTACTATGCTTTGCTTTACTATTGCCGCTTTAGCCATGATTGGTATACCTCCCTTAAACGGTTTTATCAGTAAGTGGTCACTGAGTTTAGGTGCATTGGAAGCTGGTCAACCATATTATGTGGTAGTTCTTCTGTTGAGTAGCTTAATGAACGGTGTTTATTATCTACCCATTATAAATATTGCTTATTTTGGTTCCTCTGATGACTCCCATGAGGAAGAACATGAAGAAAAAATAGCGATTTCTGAAGCTCCAATAAAGATGTTGATGCCAATAGTAGTATTAGGCTTTGGGTGTTTGCTGATCAGTCTGTTTCCCACTAATATTCCTTATGAATTATCACGGTTAGCTGCTGAAACTTTAATCAATGGTGCCCCGTTTTAAATAGTGGCGCTGTTATATTCTATTGCTATCAACATTCAACTTAACCAAGTCTAAATAGTAAACTATAAAAATTATTAAGACTGTTAATTTGCCGGTATCGTTAAACACGGTGGCGGCAAATTTGTCATTGATTGAAAAATTATGTAAAATATGTATAATAGGAAAAAAAATGAATAGTTCACAAAGTAGTTTGTTAGTAACAGATTATAATAAAAACTATCGACTGGAGGGACTTGTGTTGCTGCATGAATTTGAAAATTATTATCCAAAACTGTCTTCTGAGGTATTTATTGCACCGGGAGCTCAAGTGATTGGTGATGTTCACCTAGGTACAGGTGTTAGTGTATGGTTCAATACAATTATTCGAGGAGATATGGACGTGGTTGAAGTGGGAGAAAAGACCAATATTCAAGACGGTTCTGTCTGTCATGTGGATTATGATCAACCCTTAAAAGTAGGGCGGTATGTGACTGTTGGTCATAGAGCTATTTTGCATGGATGTGAGATTGGGGACTCCACTTTGGTAGGTATGGGAGCTACTTTATTGAATGGAGCTAAAGTGGGTGAAAAGTGTATAATTGCTGCTGGATCAGTAGTTCCTGAAGGTAAAGAAATCCCCAAAGGAAGCTTGGTAATGGGGGTTCCGGGAAAGGTAGTCAGAGAACTTACTCAAGATGAAATGGACACACTATCTAATGGAGCTAAAGACTATTATAGTAAAGCTTTAAGGTATTTGAAAGCAGATAATGATAAGAATAACTAACAAAAAGGCGCTGTTATATTTTACTGTTTACTGTTGATAGCAAGAAAAGTTCAATTTCATGATAGATGCTTGATTTGATTTTTCTGGTGTTACTTTTGATGCTAGTGTAATGAATTTGAAATATAGCTGTTGGCCTTAGGTCAGCAGCTATTTGTTTGAAAATAGACTGTTGTGATCAAGATAAATTGGATTAGTCAAAGGTTAATATTGATATCTATTGACAATAGAATATAATAGTTGATATTTTAGTTGCATAATTCAAGAAATTAATTTAGAATCGAAGGGAAAAGGACTGAGATTCAATGGTGAAAGGAGAGTGGGAAATGTGACCATAAAAGTTGGTGTCCCACGAGCGCTAGCTTATTTTACCTTTTTTCCCTTATGGACCACTTTTTTTGAAGAATTGAATATGGAGGTACTGGTTTCAAGGGAAAGTAATAAAAGTATTTTGGATGAAGGTGTCAAAGAAACAGTTAATGATGCCTGCATTCCCATAAAAATTTATCATGGACATGTCAAAGATTTAAAAGAGCGAGTTGATTATCTATTTGTTCCCAGATTAGTTAGTTTGGATGGTAAAGAAACCGTATGCCCTAAATTTTTGGGATTACCAGAAATGGTTAGGTATTCCATTGATCAACTCCCTCCTATAATTGATAATCGGTTGGATCTACGTAAAGGGAGGTTTGAGTTTTGGCGATTTTTTTATCGGATCGGCAAACAGATGAATAAAAGTAAGTTAGAAATCTATAAGGCTTACCGTGCTGCATGGAAAAAGTTCAAAGAATATAAACAATTGTTAAAACAAGACTTTACTCCTGACAGTGCCTGGAAAATTTTAAACGGTGCTTCAAAGTCTGAAATAGAAATAACAAACACTGGCGAACAAGGAATAACCATAGCGTTATTGGGGTATCCCTATACTATTTATGATTCTTACATCAGTGTGGGTTTATTGGATAGACTGAAAGAGATGGGCGTAAAAGTTCTTACTAAAGATAATATTTCTGATGAAGATTTGATTAGACAGAAAAGATATTTTAATAAGGAAATGTTTTGGTATTACAGTAATCAGGTGGCAAGAGCAGCGATGCATTATCTGAAAGGGAGTAAAGTAGATGGTATCATACACGTGACTGCATTTGGTTGCGGTCCTGATGCTATGGTTGACAAGTTTGTTGAATTAGAGTGTAAACAAAGAGGAGTTCCTTTTTTAACACTATCTTTGGATGAACACACAGGAGAAGCTGGTGTGGGAACTAGGATAGAAGCTTTTGTGGATATGTTGAGTCGAAAGAGGGGATAATAATGAGAAGGATTTCTTTTCCAAAAATGGGGACATCGCATATTGCATTTTCCATGCTTATAGAAGATCTAGGTCATGAGGCCATAACACCTCCACCTCCAACTAAAAAAACTTTAACTTATGGTGTTAAATATTCTCCGGAGTTTGCATGTATACCGTTTAAGGTGTTAATGGGCACCTATTTAGAAGCCATTGAACAAGGGGCGGATACTATAGTTAGCTCTGGAGGGGTTGGCCCTTGCCGTGCTGGTTATTATGGTGAAATGCACCATAAAATACTTCAAGACGCGGGGTATGATACTGATGTAATTATTTTTGATCCACCATTGAAGTCTATATCTGATTTTCTCCGTAAAGCAAAATTATTAAAAGGTAAAAGTTCTTGGCTTACAATGATTGATGCTGTGAGAAGGGCTTGGCAGAAATTAATAGCTTTAGATGACTTGGAAATGGCATCTGTAAAAATCAGACCATATGAAATCAATAAGGGAGAAACCACCAAAAGATTTCAAGAAAGTTTGGATATGTTAAAAAAAGCCTGGAGTATGAAAGATATTAAAGAAGCAGGCGACGAAGCTTTGAAAAATCTCTATAAAGTTAATAGAGTAGAACGACCTGAAAATCCCATTAAAGTTGGAATGATCGGTGAAATATATGTAGTATTGGAACCTTTTATTAATGTAGAAATTGAAAAGACCCTAGGAGAGCTAGGGGTTGAAGTTTATAGGTCTATCTATCTTACTAACTGGACTAGAGACAATACTGTTGTTGATGGTGAAAAAGATGTTAAAAATTTGGCCAGACCTTACTTGGATCAGTTGGTAGGCGGTCATGGTCAGAACAGTATTGGTGATACTATCAATTATGCACAAAAAGGCTATGATGGTGTAGTACATTTAGCTCCTTTCACTTGTATACCTGAAATAGTTGCCAAAAGTATTATGCCGCAAGTAAGCCATGATTACGAAATCCCAGTAATAACTTTGTTTTTGGATGAACAAACAGGGGAAGCTGGGACTAAAACTAGATTAGAAGCGTTTGTTGATTTAATTAAAAAGAAACGACTTAATGAGGTGAGTTAAATGAAACCGATCTATATTGGTGTTGATGTGGGATCTGTCAGTACCAACTTTGTTGTTTTAGATGTAAATTCTCAGGTTTTATCTGCTCGATATTTGAGAACCAGAGGTGAGCCGATTAAAGCTATTCAGTCGGGATTAAAAAGTATAAGTAAAGATTTAGAGGATGACGTAGAAGTGAAAGGTGTAGGGAGTACAGGAAGTGCCAGGAATTTAGCAGGGGTGGTTTTAGGTGCTGATACTGTAAAAAATGAGATAACCGCTCATGCTGTAGCTGCTTCTGAACAGGTTCCCGATGTCAGGACTGTATTGGAAATTGGCGGGCAAGATTCCAAAATAATTATTTTGCGTGAAGGTGTGGTAGTGGATTTCGCCATGAACACTGTTTGTGCAGCAGGGACAGGGTCTTTCTTAGACCATCAATCCGAACGCTTGAATGTGCCCATTGAAAATTTTGGTGACAAAGCTCTGCTGTCTGAAAATCCTGTTCGCATTGCGGGGAGATGTTCGGTATTTGCCGAATCTGATATGATTCACAAACAGCAGATGGGTCACGAAAACCAAGATATTATTAGAGGTTTGAGTGAAGCCTTGGTGCGTAATTACTTGAATAATGTCGGGAAAGGTAAAGAAATCCTGTCCCCAATTGTTTTTCAAGGTGGAGTTGCAGCTAACAAAGGTATCAAAGCTGCTTTTGAACAGGAATTAGAGGCCGAAGTAATTATCCCAGAAAATTATGATGTTATGGGAGCTATAGGTGCAGCTATGTTGGGTATGGATGCTGTTAAATCAGGCAAAAGCACTAATTTCCGAGGCTTTGAAGTCAGTGGGCTGAACTATAAGGCTTCGAGTTTTGAGTGTGACAGCTGTCCGAATATGTGTGAAATAGTGAATATCAAAAGTGAAGGAGACTTACTGGCTAGATGGGGTGGGAGATGCGAAAAATGGGAAGTATTAGAAACGACTATCAGCTAAATAAAGCATTTAAAATTGGTAATACAATAATCGAAAATCCTGTGATTGTAGCTCCTATGGCTGGAGCCACAGATCATCCGTATCGGAAAATCTTGACAGAGTTTTCACCCGGGCTGATATGTGGTGAAATGGTTAGTGCTAAAGGTATATTACATAACAACAATCGTACCAAAAAAATTATTAAACAACACAATGAAGGTGTCCTGTATTCACAGCAGTTATTTGGTAGTGATCCGGAGATTATGGCTGAAGCAGCCAAATCCATTGAAGAATACGGAGTCGATATTTTAGACATCAATATGGGCTGTCCCGCACCTAAGATAGTAAAAAATGGTGATGGGGCAGCCTTGCTCCGTCAACCTGATTTAGCAGCAAAAATAGTAAACGGTGTAGTTGCTGCTGTAAACATTCCGGTTACTGTCAAGATTAGAACTGGGTTCGATTCTGGTTCGATAAATACTGTAGAAATTTCTAAAATAGCACAAGAGTCAGGAGCTCAGGCAGTCATTATTCATGGTAGGACTTGTGAACAGCAGTATAGTGGTGAAGCGGATTGGCATGAAATACATCGAGTAAAAGAAAGGTTAGATATCCCTGTAATTGGCAATGGTGATATTTTTAACCCTGTAGATGCCTTGGATGCTTTGACACAATGGGGATGTAATGGAGTGATGTTAGGAAGAGGGATACTAGGTAACCCCTGGTTGATTGAAAGATGTATAACTATGCTGTTGTATGGACAGCCATCTCCAAATCCGAGTAGTAAAAACATTGAACAAATTGTAAAAAAGCACTTTACAGAAGCTATTTCTCATTATGGTGAGTTTAGAGGTATAACTGAGATGAGGAAACATATCTCCTGGTATATGAAGGGGCTTCCAAATAGTACTGAAATAAAGGACAAAATAATGAGAATGAATGATAAAGAGCAAATTTTGAGCACAATCAGTACTTATTTCGCTAGTTTGTCTGATTAAATTATAGCTGACAAATTTAAATAAAGGCGCTATTATATTCTGTTGTTGATGGCTGAACTCTTCGATTGAACGAATTTCGTGTAGGGTTGATAGTACATCTTAACGATCAAACAGTAGGATTAAAGTCAAATAACAGGATGTTATTTGCTGATCATGCTCATGGATGAGCAGTTGATCAGGAAGCTTTAATCCTACTGTTTGGGAGTTTTAGATGTACCAACCCGAAACATTGGATGTGAAATTGAAGAGTTCAGCTATCAACATTCAACTTTAACACAGCCTA
>CAZKUS010000038.1:0-12256 GCA_964556025.1 uncultured Clostridia bacterium
AAACACAAAAACTGTATTATCTAAAGCTCTGGCGGGGAGCTGAATTTCCCATCTATGCGCTGCGGACATGCTCCAAACTGATGGACAAACAATCATTTCAGCACCTTCCAAAGCTAATAATCTGCTCGTTTCCGGAAATTCCATCTCATAGCAAATTAAAATCCCAATTTTGCCCACTTTGGAGTCAAAAGTGGGGTATTCCATCTGACCTGCATTAAATATTTGTTGCTCTCTGCCGTACAGTAAACTTTTCCGTACTATGCCACGTAAATTTCCTCGAGTATCGATGACGGCTGCGGCAATGTAGATTTTATCTTCTTCTTCCTCTACAAAAGGGCATACAATGGATACATTGTTTTCTGAGGCAAACTCTTGAAAAGTAGAAACGGTTTTACCATCCGGTTTTTCAGCTAATTCGCAAAAAGCTTCTCGCGATAGATGATAACCTGTCGTCCATAGTTCTGGGAAAACTAATAAATCTGCTTCATCAGCAATCGCCTGTTTGGCTAGATGCATTCCTCTTTTAATATTTCCGTCTACATTATTCAGTATTGGTGTCATTTGAATTCCTGCCACTTGGAACAATTGACCATCACCTCCAATTACACTAATCGACTAAATTATGTTATCATAAATAGATTGATTTGTGCAAAATCTGTTAAATATTTAATTATTTTAATTGGAAAATTCGTATCCTAGTTGTTTACATATGGAATCGTATTTTTTAATTATATCTGTAGAATCATAACCAGGTATATCCAAAATACAATAACGATAACTTTCTAGATTCTGCTTATAATCCGATAAACGTGTATTGGCAGTAATCAAATTCTTTACATTAACTTCAGGATAATTTCGATTAATAGATTCGAGATCCGCTGCCATTGGTACTCTTTTCACTTCTTTATCACTAAACTGTCTCAATTCAAAATTGTAACAATATGGATATTTTTGAATATCGGGATCAGTAGCTGTTTTTGGTTCAATCCCTACTGACAAGTCACATAACCATTGGATAAAATTAATGCCCAAAATTGCCTCTGTCATTTTGGCAAATTGAAATGCAGCTCGGCTGTTTACCTCGATAATGTGTATTTTTTCATCCTCTTCGTCAATTCTAAGTTCTACATTAAAAAAAGTATTATTTAGCTCCATAGCAGTTACTAAAGTTGTAACTAAGCTAATAGTTTTCTCTTTCGTGTGTTCAGTTAAGTTATCATATGGCCATTCATGATGACTAAAACTTATTTTATCCTCATGGAAAGCAGCCTTAACAATACCGTAAACTTCGACTTTGTTGTCGTATACATACCCGTTTACAGTAACTTGCTCACCAGAAACAATTTGTTCACATATAAATTTGTTATAAGTTTCTAAATTTAATTGATTATCAAGATGATTAGAGACTGCCAATGAATCTAGATAGTATTGATTATACATTGATAGTTCTGCGGTATTTTTTCGAATCAACTCTCTCAATTCTTGATAGGTATCGGACTTCTTACTAGCATAAGACACGTTAGCTCTGACTGGTTTGGCAAAAAAAGGTGGCGGCACAGGAAATGTTTTTAAAAATTCTGAATCCAACCAAAATTTTGGTGTACTCTCATATAAATGATTGGTTTGAATTTTTCTGGATATGTATTTATTTTGGCAATTAATAACACTATTAACTGAAGTAGCGGTTTTTCCTGTCAATTCACAAATAACATTGGCAAAGACACTTGTAACGTCTCTAGTACCAGTCACTCCGTGATAGCGATTAGGATAGGCATTAATCAATTCTACCATTTCACGTAAATACTCTTCTGGTCCTCTAAGAAAAATTTCCTCTGTCGTATCTGTTTCAACTTCGTAATCCGTTAACTGAGCGGCACTTTCTTCAACAATTGGTACTTCACTTTCCTGACATAAGATCAAGACTTTCCTAGTTGTTGAATTTTTCATCGTGCTTCATCCTCTCAAAATATTATATTGTTAAAGTGCTTATTGCTATTATATTATCAGGTTTTGGTAAAAAAGTAAATAAAAAATTAAGCGCTGCATCAGCGCTTAATTTTTGTCATTACCGCCTCGATATTTATCTTTTGATTTTAGTACTACAGGCCTTCGAAAGTTCCTCATAGGAACCGGCTTTCTAAATATTACTGGAATTAAAGCATTTATATCTAATGGTATTAAAGGCCATAAATATGGAACACCAAAGGATTTAGTTCGTGCTAGGAAAAATAGTACACCCAGCATTCCAATTATAAATCCATAGATGCTAAACAGTCCAATTAATATTAACAAAAGTAAATGGGTGATCCTGTTAGCCATTTGAAATTCATGGCTAGGGGTAGCGAACATGCCTACTGCACCTATACTGATATATAGCAGAACTTCAGGGATGAAAACCTGTACTTCTACAGCTATCTCTCCTATTAATATAGCTGCTACCAGCCCTAATGCAGTTGCTAATGGTGTAGGTGTGTGTACTGAAGCCAGTTTCACTAAATCTACAAAAATATGGGCCATGATAAATTGAATTGGTACAGGTATAGCACCAACTTCTTCCGGGCCAATAAACGCAAGTGCCTCTGGAAGTAAGTGCGGTTCTATAGAAAACAACAGCCACAAAGGGGCTAAAAACAAACTGATGAACACGCCAATAAAGCGTACCCATCGAAGATAACTACCGACCAAAGCGTTTTGCCTATATTCTTCTGCGTGGTGAATATGGTGAAAGATAGTTGTGGGCGCAATAATAGCAGATGGAGATGTATCGACTAACACCACAACATGACCTTCCATCAGATGAATAGATGCAACATCTGCTCTTTCAGTATATCTTACTTGAGGGTACGGATTCAAAAATTCATGAATTATATATTCTTCAACTGTTTTTTCTGCCATGGGGACACCATCTATATCAATATTGCTTATTTGATTTTCAATATTTTTAAGTAAATCCGGATTGGTAACATCTTGTAAATATAAGACGGCTATATCAGTTTTTGATCTTTTACCTATTCTATATGGTTTTACTCGCAATCGTTGATCTCTTAATCGACGCCGTACTAAACCGATGTTAAACATTATTGTTTCTACAAATCCATCTCGAGACCCTCTAGTGACTCGTTCAACTTCTGGTTCCTCAGGATCTCTGGCAGGATACCATCTCGTGTCTAAGATAATTGCCTTATCTTCACCATGATTAAATAATATCATTTGGCCAGCCATCATCTCATCTAATGCCTTTTCAAATTCCGTTGCGACTTCAGTTTCAGTATAAGGAATCGTTTTGTGCAAAATTTTATCATGAGTGTTGGGTACAATTTGTTCTTTAGGAACTTCAACTAAATTTTGCATAATCAAAGTTACAACTTGATCATCACCAAAAGCATCAAAATAACACAGGGCTGACTTTTTACCACCGATTTCAAATTCTCTAATCACAACATCTAAAGTATCATCCGTTCCTAAAATATCTTTTAGAAACTCTATATTTTCATCAATATTTTTGGAGATTTTTTTATCCTTTACTTTTGTCAAAATATCAGCTCCCCAATTATTTTTTAACTTAGCTTTATTTAACGAATTATGCGTGGGAGAGTATAAACCACAATGTCAGTTGTATTATCTCTGTCTATATGGTTTTTTATCCTGACAATAACAAAACGAAATTAAACAAATTTTACCAATAAAAAAACCAGCCTATAAAAGGCTGGTTTCAATCTAAGCAATCACTATGAGTTTTTACATAGATCAATATTAAATCTTTACGTCTACATCTCCTTCTTCTCTCAATTCTTCGATATATTCCATAAGCTGTTGTTGTTCTAACTCCTGCATTTTTTGTTGACGTGCCATGTCTTCCATTTCCTCTTTCTCTTGGTCATCTAGATCTTCAAAATCAGGCATTTCCATTTCATCTTCTGCGCCTTCTTTCTTTTCTTCCATCATCTGCATCTGTGCCTGTTGTTGCTCATAAATTTCTTCCATTTCTTCATCACTTACTTCAACTTCTTCATCAACTTCTAATTTTTCATCAATTAGCTCATTTATAACAAGAGACTCTCGTACCTGGTCTTCTAATTCTTCTAAACCCATGCCTTCTGCTTCTAATTTTTCTTCAATTTCATCTTCATCTTCTCCTAATTGTGCTGTTTGCATTTCCATCATTTCATCAAGCTCTTCTTGATCAGGTTCGAGTCCTTCTGCTTCTGCTTCTTGCATGAGAAGTTCTCCACTAATTAGTTCTTCTAAAGCCATCTCCTGTAGTTCGCCCATCATTTCATCATCTTCCATTTTTTCATCATCTAAAGGCATTCCGAATTGCATTGCTACTTGTTCTTTCATTTCATCCAATTCATTGTGATGAATCTCTTCATCATTAACAGTAGCTACTACTTCTTCTCCATTTTTGGCTTCTTCACCTGGATCAGCTTCTTCTTCACCGCAACCTGCAAAGGATATTACTAACACTAATGACACTGTTACTAAAAGCAGTTTGTGTAGTTTCAATTACATACCTCCCTAACTTTATTTCAAAAATTTTACTAACATGATAAATAGTTGACCGTATTATGAAAATCTAACTTGTACATCCCTCCTTTTACTATCTTTAAATAAAGTCTATCAAAGAAAACAAAAATATGTCAAATTAGCTCTGCGCCTGTACAGCGGTTATAGCTGTTATATCCACTATATCTTGTACACTACACCCTCTAGACAGATCATTAACAGGTTTTGCCAGTCCTTGAGTCACTGGTCCAATAGCTCTAGCACCTGCTAATCTTTGGGCGATTTTGTAGCCAATATTTCCTGATTGTAAGTCTGGAAATACCAATACATTAGCGTTACCTGCTACATCACTATCCGGTGCTTTTTTTTCACCTACACTCGGGAGAATGGCAGCATCAAATTGTAATTCACCATCGATTTGAAGTTCTGGTTGTTTCTGTTTTGCTTTTACAGTAGCAGTAGCTACTTTGTCAGCAAATTCGTGTTCAGCACTTCCTTTTGTTGAGAATGACAACATACCCACTCTGGGTTCTACTTCTACTAAACTTTTAGTTGTATTAGCGGTTGTAACAGCAATTTCTGCTAGCTGATCACTATCGGGGTCTGGATTTAATGCACAATCGGCAAACACGAATAATCCGTTTTCTCCGTACTCACAATTTGGTACTATTATAATAAAACTACTTGATACGCAAGAAACATTAGGCGCTGTTTTAATAATTTGAAGTGCTGGTCTAAATGTGTCTGCAGTTGTATTGGCAGCACCCGCTACATAGCCATCTGCATCTCCTTGTTTAACCATAAGTGCTGCATAACACATAGGATCTTGTACCATCTGTTCAGCGTCCTGTCTTTCTATTCCCTTGTGTTTTCTCATCTCATACAAATTTTCGCTATAAACTTTATTTTGATCTGATGTTTCTGGATCAATAATAGTTAAAGTATTTAGATCGACATTCTCCTGTGAAGCTACTTTTTGAACTTCAGAAGTTGAACCAATTAAAACTACTTCAGCAAATCCTTCGGAATAAATTTGTTCTGCTGCTTTTACCATTCGTGGTTCAGTTGCCTCTGGAAGTGCAATAACTTTCTTGGATGTTTCCGCTTGTTTTTTAATTTGAGTTACCAGTTCACTCATAATCACCCTCCTAGATTATTATAAATTAATTTTTATTGTACTGCAAAAATTTAAATAAAAATTTAAATTTGCAGAGCACATATAAGTTACGATAGGCTTATTAATTTTTCTATACAGTCTGTAAATTTCCTCCCTAGTTTACTAATTTTATTTTATTATTAACTATTTATGCTAATCAAGAACATATTAGTTGTTTTTGAGACGTAGAGTTCCATATTCAAATGGTGGTTCTTTTGCTCCGTATAGTTCACCGCTATATCTAACAAAAATATATCCATCAGCATTAGGGGGACTTGTGCTGGTAAAACCTCCTGAATTATAAGAGTCATCCAAAGGCCAACTAATTGTTTCTTGCCAACTATCACCTTGATCTTTAGATGTAAAGATTCTAGCTACTTGATCTTCTGTTGTGGTTCCTTCCGGTAAAGTGCCTATTCCCCATAAACCACTAAATTGCCAGTAAACATAAGCTGCAGCAGGTAATCTAAATTCCTTATTTATATCACTTGGATCATCCCTGTCTGTAGAACTTATAAAATTTTGTCCATATCCCCATAAGGGGTTATCTGAGCCCCAGATATATTTATCATCAGTAAATAATAAACCTAGAGTACGAAAGTTCTGATTTCCTTCCGTATCTGATTCTGCACCTATTATGGGTTCCCAAGATTCACCATTATCTGAGGAAATCCACCATTCAACTTCCTCATCCAGATCACCGGATGTAGCAATCCAATCACCTGTATACGGATCAACTTGTACAGAATGCCAATGCCTTATTTCATCACCACTGCGAGCCAGTGAAGTATCCCAACTTGCCCCGTCGTCTTCTGATTTAAAAATTCGAATATCATCATCAGGCTCCGGATCAGAAGGGTATTCACCGAACATAATGGTACCAGTTTCTGAGTCTTGATAAATAGAATCAAAAGCTCTCCATCTAATAACATCTGTTAGCACTGTTTGAAAAGTATGACCTTGATCTGTACTTCTTAGTACATCTTCGTTACTGTTTACTATCAGTAAAGTACCTTCTTGAGTGTAAAACATGGCATGAATCAAATAATCGTCAAAGGCATTTTGCCTTGTCCAACTACCATTTTCACCATTATCATTCGATTTATATAATTCATTTCCACCTCTAGATGCAAATACGGTTGATGAATTTCTGTCCACTGCCATAACATCATATTGAACAGGACGTAACTCTTCAAAGACAGGGTCAGATTTTGATTGTTCCACCTCCACTTCTTTACCAAAAAACATCTGGACATCCACTTTTGCCGCCATAGATCGATAATAAATATTATCAGGACTAGATTCGATTGTAATTGATTCACCAGGATTTACTTTGTAAACATCATGTAAATTATCTTTAGCTTCATCTGGATGAGGGAAATTTTCATTAAAACTAATTTCAACGGGTATTTCAGTATCTTTATTTTGGATGGTAACCTGATCATAATCTGTCTTTTCAGGTTGATAATTATCTGGCATAATTCCTGCAGATACAGTAACTGATTCAGGTCCAGAGCTACTGTAACTGTTATTAATTAAGTCAGAGTTATTTTTTTGAGTAGGTATTAAATTGTTATCTCCAGCCTCCATTAAAATATTATATAATGGCCTATCATAGATTGTATAATTCCCCTGACTCAAACTATTATGCTCATAAAAATCATAAGCTTGTACATTAATATTAAATGTAAAAGCTAAAACACAAATTAATAACAAAAACGTTTTAGGAATTTTGATTCACCTCCGAGTTTACGTTTATCTTTTATCTTAAGTTCAGTTTAAGTTGAATGTTGATAGCAACAAAATATAACAGCACCTTATCTTAAAAAAATCAATATCTCTATCTTAATCTCTATCTTACAAGAAAGTTATTTACCAGTAAACCTACAATATCAAGTTAACACGATATTTAGTTTAGTTTTCTCGAATCCCATACAATTAAATTTAAGATTCTTATATGATTAAATTGTAAAATACAGCAAAAATTACACTGAGTATATGTTAAATAATTACCTAAACTAATATTAGGGGGTGAGTATTTCTATGCAAAAAGCGAAACTTGTTATTGGTCTTGGATCGGCAGTTTCCGGTATAGGGAAAAAGATAGGGGGAAAATTAGGTGCAGGGTTGTTCGGTTTCGGGTTAGCCCATATTTTTTTAGGGCTTTTGTATAAAATCGATATGCCCTGGCGATAACTAAAATAATTCCGGGGTAATCCCCGGAATTTACATAGATACTCACCCCTGTTAATTAGCTTTTCTGATGATAACAGCGCCATCATTGTTCGACTGACTTGATTTAAAAAAATCGTATTTAGTTTGAGCTTCATGATAAGATAATCCGGTATCTATTATACGTTCACGCGACCCCAATTTGTTTATAAACACTAATTCCCATTTGTTACTCATGGAAATCACCACCTTTCATAGTTGAATTTATTATATTATATGTTATTAGCCCTGAATTAAGTTTTTATATTTTTTTCTTTTTTTAGGCTTGTTAAAGTTGAAGTTAATAGCAATAAAATCAACTATTAAAATAAACTCTATTCTCTTATTATGTTTTTTCAGTTGAACAAAATTCATACAAAAAGTTATTGGCTTTAACTTTCCAATTTGCTCGCTAAGATGTATTATCAAAACCAAATAATTAGTTTGGTTGAAATTTTATTGTTAATAACATCCAACTTTAACTGGGCCAATAAACTAAAAAAGCAGTCCTATTAATTTAATAGAACTGCTTTTTTATTACTAGTATCAAGTTAGTTGAAGTTAAATTTTGATTACAACCAGATAATCTGAGTGGTATTTTTTGAAAATATTTCAGATATCACCAAAAAATACATTAGCATACGGATTATTCCTGATTATTTTGGTTAGATTCGTCATTTTTGCTCTCATTTTGTTTTTCCACTAAAGTCCAATTAGGGCACCCTTCTATATTTTCACCAGGATGTTTTTTAGAAACCCTTTTACATGCATTAAAATGAGCTGAAAATCTTATGGCAATAAAAACTCCAATAATGATGACAAACATAATAACTACTACACTATAAGGCATCTTATCACCGCCTTTAAAAAATTCTTTACTTTTATTATATTCTATTTTTTATTGTATTTTCCTGCAAAAAAATTAATATCAGCTCAAAAAAATTAAAAGTTGCTAACAGTAGCTAGATGAAAAACCCGGTGGTAAACACCACCGGGTTAATAACTTTTAAATTTTCAATTTATCTAAATTATCGTTATCCTTCAACATCTTCGATTGAATCAATGTCTACATATTCTGGTACTACCATGCCGATTCTAGCGCCTTCATAAACTGGCCCTAGATCTTCTAAATCGTCACCATACTCTTCAATGTAGCTTGCTTGAGTTATTGGCTGCCAAGATGCAACCATGGCATCTGTATCACCAGAAGCAATATCACTGTAAATTGGGCCAGCATCTGCCGAAATAATATCAACTTCGTAGCCCACATGTTCTTCTAGTATATACTGGGCAGTATAAGACTGAGCAATAGCACATTCCCATTCAATATAACCTAGTTCTATGGTTTCGCCACCACCATCATCTTCTGGGAGCCATTCTTCTACTACATCCATATTATCTTCTACCCATTCTTCTGCTGAACCTTCTTCATCGCCTGTTTCATTAATTAATTCCATAACCTCACTGATTTCATCGTCAGTCATGAAGTATTCGTCAAAAAATTCATGAGCAACTGGTTCATCATCTCCAAGACCTTCTCTTACGAGAGCATTAATTGTTTCTTCATCACCATAAACACCTTCAGGATCTTCTAAGAATTTCAAGTCATACTCAGCAAATTTCCAGTGTGGTGTCCATCCAGTTACTGCTACCCATTCTTCATCCTGATAATGGCTGTCAAGTTCTGCAACCATAGCTGCATCTGAACTTTCAACTAGATCGAAGTCAGCTAAATTGTCATAAGTGTCAATGGCTGATTCTGTAGCTTCCATAACTCCAGCTCCTGCATCGATACCAACTATCTCGCCACCAAAACCTTCTTCTCCTTCTTCTTCATCAGGCGCACACCCTATAGCTAGACTTCCAACTATAAGCACCGCTAAACTAATTAACACTAATCTCTTCATAGTGATAAATCCCCTCCTTAAGTAATGTTATTCTTTGTAAAGCATTGTTTCTGACCCCTAGAGTTTGACTCTAATATTGGAAGACTTATTGCACCCCCTTTACAGGTGATGTACAATTTAATATTATTGTAAGCTTTGCGTAATTCTATCTAAGAATATTGCCAGTATAACCACTGCAAGACCACCTTCAAAACCGGTACCGATATCTAACTGAGTGATACCTCTTAAAACAACATTTCCAAGTCCTCCAGCACCGATCATGGAAGCAATTACAACCATGGAAAGTGATAACATAATAGTTTGGTTTACTCCAGCCATTATAGTTGGAACAGCCAGAGGAAGTTGTACTTTAAACAGCAATTGTCTTGATGTAGAACCGAATGCTCTACCAGCTTCTATAACTTCCTTATCAACTTGCCTGATACCAAAGTTAGTTAGTCTGATTGCTGGTGGCATAGCGAAAATGACAGTTGCGATAACACCTGGAACTAGACCCAAACTAAAGAATATAACAGCTGGAATCAAGTAGACAAAAGCGGGCATTGTCTGCATAAAGTCTAAAACTGGTCGTACTGCTGCGTTCATATATTCATTTTTTGCTGCCAAAATTCCTACTGGTATACCTATTCCAAGTGCAACTATACCGGCAGTAAGAATCATTGAGAAAGTTACCACGGTTTCATCCCATAATTCCATGCTGACTATTAAACTAAAACCTATGAGCGTGAATATGCCAATACCTAATCCACTCAAGCGCCATGCGAGTAAGGCTAAAGCAATTATAACCACAAATGGCGACAATTCCGAAACAGTATTGAATATATTCATGAAAGTACCTACAATTGTTTCAATTACAGTGTCGATAACGTCGAATAAAATCTCAAATACTTCTTCTATCCAGTCAATAATACTTTCAAACCAATCGCCAATGGGTATTTTAGGAATCATCATCATTATCACTTCCTTCTCCTTCGGCTAACGAAGCTAGTACTGACACTCTAACAATTAACCCCTGTAATTTATTGTTTTCATCCACCACTGCTATTGGATAATCAGATTCAGAAGCAGTATGTAATAATTCGTTTAACGGTGTTTCAGGCGGTGTGCTGGGGTAATCAGTGATCAAATAATTTTCAATAGTTTTCTCATTATTTTTCAAGGCTTCTAATGCTTTAGTATCATTGATAACTCCTTGCACATGCTTTTGTCTATTTACCACATAAGCATTGTTAAACCCTTCTTTTTCTAGAACCCTTAGTACTTTTCTCGGGCCATCATTAATATTAACTGTAACATCCGGTTTTTCCATAATACTTCCGGCTGTCAATATTTTTAATCTGTTCACATCCCGTACGAAGTTTTCTACATATTGATTAGCAGGTTTTGATAGTATTTCTTCTGGTTCCCCTATTTGTACTATTTCACCATCTTTCATGATAGCTATTCTGTCACCTAATTTTAGAGCCTCGTCCAAATCGTGTGTGATAAATAAAATAGTTTTGTTAACCCTTGATTGAAGTTCCAATAATTCACTTTGCATATCTCTTCTGATCAAAGGATCAAGTGCACTGAAAGGCTCATCCATTAATAAGATATCTGGGTCAAGTGCAAGAGCGCGAGCAAGACCAACACGCTGTTGCATACCACCACTCAAACCACTAGGCTTAGAATTGGCATAATCAATTAACCCTACTTGATCTAAAGATTCCTTTCCTGCTTTTTCTCTTTCTTCTTGGTCCACATTTTGAACTTCTAATCCGTATGTAACATTATCTAATACTGTTCTATGTGGAAATAAGGCGAAATGCTGAAAAACCATGCCTAATTTGTTTCTACGTACTGTACGTAGTTTATCGTTATTCATTTTTACAAGATCTTCCCCATCTACTAAGACTTCTCCTCTAGTGGGATCGATCAGGCGATTGATACACCTGATTAGTGTTGATTTACCACTACCAGATAACCCCATTATGACGAAAATTTCGCCTTCTTCAACATGAAAACTGGCATTATTGACACCTACTGTGTTGCCAGTCTTTCTAAGGATCTCGTCTTTGGTCATTCCGTCTTCTAGCATAGTAAATACTCGATCCGGCCTTGGGCCGAAAATTTTGTAAACGTTGTTAACATCAATTTTGGTCACCATATCATCTCCCTTTATAATTTTCCCTCCTAAATATAATTATCAATGACGGTAAATCATAATAACAAAATAATCAGGGTACGTCAAAATTAAGTAAAAACTGCGAAAATCTCTTGTTAAATATTATCCCCTGACCAAAGATATTTTATCACTTTCTAACAGAAAAGCCAAATTTATCATAAAAAAAAAAGACCGCTCACGGCCTGTTAGTCAAAACCATTTCCCTTTAACGGAATAATAGCGCCTGATTTCGGCCCTATATACACCTTATTGTTACTTGAATAGCTTAACATCCCATTGTGGTGGGCTAACGGAATAGTTTCTTTAAAAAAT
>CAZKUS010000039.1:0-11939 GCA_964556025.1 uncultured Clostridia bacterium
CAAAGGAGGGCAAATTGCCGGTCCCAAAGTTGTAGAACATATTGTTGACACTGTGCTGTATTTTGAAGGTGATAAACATCAAGATTATAGAATTCTCAGAGGTATAAAAAATAGGTTTGGTCCAACGGAAATTGCTGTATTTGAAATGAGACAAGTTGGTCTAATAGAAGTGGAAAATCCTTCACAACTTTTTTTACGTGAGCGCCCAGATTATTCTGTAGGATCAACAATTATGCCCAGCTTAGAAGGGACTAGGTCCTTTTTAGTGGAAATACAAGCTCTGGTTACTGACAGTCATTTAGGGACTCCCAGAAGAGTAGTGACTGGAGTTGACACCCATAGATCAGCTTTGATTACGGCAGTACTAGAAAAGAAAGTTGGATTACATTTAATGGGTAAAGATATTTTTGTCAATGCTGTGGGTGGCATGAAAATTATTGAACCTGCTGCCGATTTAGCTATTGCCATTAGTGTACTCAGTAGTTTTAAGGAACAGGCTTTTCCAGGAGATATGATAGCAATAGGAGAATTAGGCTTAACGGGGGAATTGAGAGCTAGTAACCATTTGGATAAAAGGTTACTAGAAGCAGAAAGAATGGGATTTCTTAAAGCTATAGTTCCCGGTAATTGTGGTGTCCATAATTATCAAGGTAAAATCGAATTGTATCCGGCGACTAATATAAGTGATGTGTTAGAAATTCTTTCTGGGTAGGTGAGGTGAAGTGACTAATTTATCGAAATTGCATGATAACAAAGAATTTTTAGATACCCTGGCCATGTTAGCTCCAGGGACAGGACTTAGAGCGGGGCTAGAAAATGTCTTAAGGGCAAAAACCGGAGGGTTAATTGTACTGGGAGATTGTGAAGGAGTTAAGAAAATTATTACTGGTGGTTTTAAAATAGATACTAATTTTTCACCAAGCAATATGTATGAATTAGCAAAAATGGATGGAGCTTTAATATTGAGCAGTGACGCGAAAAAGATAGTGTATGCTAATGTTCATCTGAATCCTGATGCTACTACTCCCTCAAGTGAGACGGGGATTCGCCACCGGACAGCTGAACGAGCCGCTAAACAGACGGGTAGAACGGTAGTCGCTATTTCTCAACGCAGGAATATTATTACAATTTATCAAAATAACTGGAAATACGCCATGAGTGATATCGGTGTAATTCTTACTAAAGCCAATCAGGCAGTGCAAACCTTGGATAAATACAGATCAGTTTTGGATCAAGATCTAACAAACTTATCTGCTTTAGAATTTGAAGAATCAGTGACCTTATCAGATGTAGTAAAAGTTATTCAAAGATCAGAAATGGTTATGAGAATCGTAAAAGAGATAGAAAAATATATTACTGAACTCGGTACTGAAGGTCGTCTGATTAAAATGCAGTTGGATGAGCTGATTGTAAATGTTGAGGATGATAGTTATTTATTAATTAAAGATTATTATAATGATCAGGGGAAATATTTACCTGCAGAGATATCTAATAAAATTTCTGAAATAAGTTCGGAAGAGCTGTTACAATCTGAAAAAATCTTAGAGGCTTTAGGATATCCAAAAAAGACTAGCTTTTTAGATCAGAAAGTAGTGTCTAAAGGGTTTAGGATTTTAAATAAGATCCCTAGATTACCTATTAATATAGTGGAAAATTTGGTCGAAAAATTTGGAGATTTAAGAGGAATTCTAAATGCATCAATCGAAGAATTGGATAGAGTAGAAGGGATTGGTGAAATTAGAGCTAGAGTAATAAAAGATGGGTTGAAGCGTATAAGAGAACAAGCATTGATAGATCGATATGTTTGATTTGTAAACAACTTCAAAAGTAACCGTATTATTACTATGCTACTGGCTTGATCGTAAATTAATCAGTTGTGACTATTAAGGAGGAGATTATTTGGACATAAAAAAGTTACTTCCCAATATATTAACATTGGCTAATTTAATTGTGGGTTTTAGTGCCATCCTACTGATTTCTGAAACAAATTACAGGATGGCTGTGGGCTTTGTAATAGTTAGTATGATTTTAGATGGTTTGGATGGTAAAGTGGCCAGAAAACTACAAGTGTCGGGCGATTTTGGTACAGAACTTGACTCACTTTGCGATGTAGTGTCTTTTGGTGTAGTACCGTCTTATTTTATGTGGTCCCTGTTGGTAGACGGTAGTGGTGGATTTACGTCAATTTTATTAACTGTTTTGGCCTTTTTATTCTTAATTTGTGGGGCATATCGTTTAGCCCGTTTCAATGTAGAAACAACTTCTGGAGATGACTTTACCGGTATACCTATAACTATAGCTGGCGGAATTTTAGCTTTAAGCGCTTTTTACGCAGTTAATGTAAGTGTAGTGCTGATACTGATATTAGCTTTGGTCCTGTCATTATTGATGATAAGTGAAGTTCCATATCCTGCTTTTAAAAATTTGCAACTTCCAGACCAACCTTTGTGGTATGTGGTTTTTATAGCTGTAGTATTATTATTTACTGTATTCCCATTTTTGTTTTTAGGCTTATTAATTATTTATTTAGTGAGCGGGATTATAAAATTAGTGACATAATAAAATGCAAAAAACCGGCTTAAAAGCCGGTTTTTATGATAGGCTTGTGTTATAAAGTTCAGCTATCAACAACAGAATATAACAGCGCCTTATGATAAGTGAATTTTTTTTTAATATAACTAGATTGTTTATGTGAGATTAAAATAACCTAGTGTGGAAATTTTGTCCTTTTCCTTAGCAATGACCTCATTTAGGTCAATTTCTAGAGCATTGGCTAAGGCAGCCATATAAAATAAGTGGTTACCTAGCTCATTAAACAGAACTTCCTTACAATTATCGCATAAGTTACCATTTAAATGGGTGCTCAAGTAGTAGTGGCAATCTTCAATAGTTACCTCTGTATCTTCTGGTATGGACTGTTTTTCTGCATTAACTTTTAAGCATCCACAACTTGTTACGGACTTTACAACAGCTCTGTTCACCCTGACATTAGATTCTTGGAATTTAGTGATATTATCTAAGATACTTTTATGCCTCAAGAGTAAATTTGAAACCTGATCTTGTAAATCTTGACAATTATTATGACTAGTCACTCGTGTCACCACACTTTCTGCACTGTGCAATATTGTTCTGTAGTTCAATCTATTATGTACATTTAATTATAAAAATAAAGATACCTCTTTGTCAAATTAATTGTTGGTAAAAAAGAGTATTTAAACTTATGATTACACACTTTGTCAGTGAAATTAGTAAAAATTTTATGCAAATAACTAACCAGACCCTGCCAAATGTTTCGGGAAACTTACGTGTTGTAACTAAAAATAGTTCAGATTTTTATTAGCACAAAATATAAACTTATGATATTATATTTTCAAGGCAGAGTAGGTGTCTTGCGTTAAGTGCTGAAGGATGGGACGTAGCCTTCAGACGAAAGCTCTATGAGCTTGCGATAAGACTACCGCGTTCGCTGCCACATTTTAAGAGAAAGCTCCTTTCTCTTAGTGTGGCAGTAACTCGCCACACAAAAGGAGAAAGGAGGTAAAATATGCGCAACGATCTATTTTCTACTAGAAAACTAGTTTTCATGGCCTTATTCATTGCTTTAAATGTAGTGCTTACCAGATACGGTTCTATCAGAATCAATTTTGGTGGAGCTGAAGCTGTGAGAATTGGTGTAGGGGCTCTTCCTGTAATTTTCACTGGAGTGTTTTTTGGTCCTATAGCGGGAGCTATAGTGGGAGGCATAGGAGATGTTGTGGGTTTTGCTATGTTCCCCATGGGGGCATATATGCCCCATTTTACGGTAAGTGCTGCTTTGACAGGTTTGATACCAGGTCTGTTGCTAAACAACGTGTATAAAGACAACTTAACATTCGGTAAGCTTTTATTAGCCATTGGTGTGGGGCAAATTGTTACTAGTGTTTTGATGACACCGTATTTTCAAAATATGTTGTTCGGAATTCCTTTTGTTGTGACTATTCCACCTAGTTTAATTAGCCAAGCTGTCAATATTCCTTTATATGCTATGATCTTAAAGGTAATGTCTGCTAAATGGTACACTATTTTTGTCCATCATCACGGTTGATCTACATGTATTGTTAAAAATCAGGTGATTACTACTTATTGATTAATCATGATCACTCTATCCCAAAGTCATACGGTTTGTGATGTTTTTGTGATTTTTTAATTTAAAACTGCATATAAGGCTGTTCTGAAAAAAATTAAGATTGGTTTATGTTTATAATTTATAAAGCGAGGGTTTGCAAAGGGAGCAGCTCTCGCTTTTTTCATTTGCTGCAAGTCTATGTTATAGTTGGCTGCTGGTAGTTATAATATTTATTGAATGGATTGAGTGTAGGGGTATTTCTTTAGTTATTACGTTTTATTGACAAGGGTGAAATTGTGTGATATACTTTTAAAATTTGACTTAATAGAAACTATGTGTTATTATATCCCATATACCTGTCTGAGAGGAGGGTTTTTGTGTTTGATATAGGGGATAAAGTGGTCTATCCCATGCATGGGGCCGGTGTGATAGAGGAGATAGAAGAGAAAGAAGTTTTGGGGAAACGTCATATCTATTATATTCTAAAGATTCCTGTAGGAGATATGAAAGTGATGATTCCCAAAGAGAAAGTTGATTCTATAGGTTTAAGACAAATAATAGACAAAGAAAGTATGGAAAAAGTTTTAGCTGTTTTGTGTGAAAAAAGTCAAGAGATGGATTCTAATTGGAATCAAAGATATAGAAGCAATTTGGAAAAAATAAAAAGTGGAGATATTTACCAACTGGCAGAAGTAGTAAGGAATTTGGTCTATCTAGATAGTGAGAAAGGTCTTTCTACTGGTGAGAAAAAAATGTTAGAAAATGCTAAACAGATATTGGTGAGTGAACTGGTGTTAGTGGAAGAATTAGAAGAAGACAGGGCGCATCAGGTTCTTGAAGATACTTTAGTCAATCTGACATGATTTTTTTATTATATTGAAGTTTGATATTGAAGCTTGAGAACCAATTAGGGTATAATATTTTAGAAGAGATAGGGGGTGAACCTGATTGATCCGTCGAGCTGTTAGAATACTGATGACAATAATAGGTGTCGTCGCAGGTTATCAATTTGCATTAAGTCTAACTACTTTAGACGTTTTTAATAGACTAAACCTGGGTGATACTACTGTTCTGGGTGGAGCTCTACTAGTCGGGGCTGTTTTTGGATTAATATTATATATTATTGCTCCTTTTATTATGGAAAATGTAGTACAGCTTACCAAATGGATTGATAGAAAAATGCGTCCGATACCCACGGGAGATATTTTACTAGGTTCTTTTGGATTGTTGATTGGCTTGCTGTTAGGTTACTTGATTAGTATTCCTATTTATAGACTCCCTTGGGTAGGTGTATACCTGGCTTTAGCTGTAAACTTAATCATGGGTTATCTGGGGATAATTGTAACCTTGAACAGAAAAGATGACTTACCTTCGTTGCCAGATATTTTTAATAAATCGGACAGAAGTGTTGTTGAAGATTCAAAAGAGAATGGTTCTCAAGAATTGCCTGCTAAAGTGTTGGACACTTCCGTGATAATTGATGGCAGAATTTATGATGTGTGTAAAACTGGGTTTTTAGAAGGAACTTTATTAATCCCGGAATTTGTTTTGGAAGAACTTCGCCATATAGCTGATTCGTCTGATCTGTTGAAACGAAACCGCGGAAGACGTGGCCTGGATATTTTAAATAAAATGCAAAAAGAAGACGATATAGACGTTCAAATTCATGATGGGGATGTGGATGAAACAGAAGTAGATAGCAAGTTAGTGAAATTGGCTAAAGAAATGAGTGGCAAAGTTATCACTAATGATTTTAATCTAAATAAAGTTTCCGAATTACAAGGCGTATCGGTATTGAATATCAATGAACTAGCTAATGCAGTTAAACCGGTAGTTCTTCCTGGTGAAGAAATGGCAGTAAAAGTGATAAAAGATGGAAAAGAAGCTGGTCAAGGTGTGGCTTATCTTGATGATGGAACCATGATAGTTGTAGATGGTGGTAAGAGACACATTGGGGAACAATTGGAAGTAATGGTGACTAGTGTTCTACAGACTGCAGCAGGTAGAATGATTTTTGCAAAACCCAAATATCAATTAGATAAAAGTCATGCATGATGAGGTGATGAGGTGTGTGTGACAACAGGAAAGCTTCTGTTATATTGCCAGCTGGAGGCAAAGGCACCCGCATGGGAGAATCTATTAATAAACAGTATCTGTTACTGAAAGATATACCAATATTGGCGTGGACTTGGCGGGTTTTTGCCCGCCTTCCTTGTGTTTCTGAAATTTTTTTAGTTGTAGCTTCAGGTGAAGAACCTTATTGTCGTGAGCAAGTGGTGAACCCTCATCTAGAGGAAGGTATGTGCCAGGATATATTTGTGATTTCTGGCGGTAGAGAAAGGCGAGACTCAGTATATGAAGGATTGAAGAGGGTGTCAGATCACTCTGATTTGGTGATAATCCATGATGGGGCTAGACCTTTAATCAGTGATGATGTCATAGCTAGGACTATGGATTTGGCTGATAAACATGGGGCTGCTATAGCTGGAGTTCCAGTTAAAGATACAATTAAAACTGTAAGAACTATAAACAATGATATTAGCAGTGCCAGTGTTGGCAGTAATATCAGTAAAAGTGATAATATCCCTGAAGTTGATTGTCTAGCTGTTGATAAAACACTGCCTAGAGAAAATTTGATTCAAGTACAAACCCCACAAATATTTCAACGAAAGTTAATTTTAAAAGCTTATAACAGGGCTTATAAAAAAAATATCAGTGCCACCGATGATTCTATGTTGGTAGAAGACTTGGGTGAACAAGTCGCTTATGCCCAAGGAGAGTATCACAATATTAAAATTACAACACCTGACGATATTTGGGCTGCTGAAGAGTATATTAGGCAAAGGGGTAGAGATCTATGAGGATTGGTCAAGGTATAGATGTGCACAGACTGGCTGAAGGAGAATCTTTGATACTCGGAGGAGTCAACATTCCTTCTGATTTAGGGTTGGTTGCACATTCTGATGGAGATGTATTGCTCCATGCTGTAATGGACGCAATGTTAGGGGCGATTTCCTCAGGCGATATTGGGGCACATTTTCCCGATTCAGATCCAAAATATAAAAATGCTGACAGTAGACAGCTTACTAAATACGTTCGTGATTTAGTCACACAAAAAGGTTACGGTATTGTGAATTTGGACTGTACATTAATGGCTGAAACACCTAAGCTAGCACCACATATTGATGATATGCGTCAAGAGATCAGCAGGTTATTGGATGTGGCAAAAGATCAGGTCAGTGTTAAAGCAACTACATGTGAAGGATTGGGTTTTGTTGGATATAAACAGGGTATATCAGCAAAAGTAGTGGTGTTATTGAATTAAGTTGTTGTACCGGAATAGCTTTGATATAATTTATGAGAATGTATAAGCTACCAAAGGAGGTATTATATTGGCTGGTAAAGCTAGACTTAGATTTGCACCTAGTCCTACGGGACAGATACATATTGGTAATATTCGTACTGCCTTATTTAACTGGTTGTATGCTAGGCATATCGATGGCCAGTTTGTTTTAAGGGTTGAGGATACAGATGTAGCTAGGTCTGTAGAAGAATATGAACAGATTATTTTTAAAGAACTCTCTTGGTTAGGATTAGACTGGGATGAAGGCCCAGATAAAGATGGAGGATATGGGCCTTACCGTCAGAGTGAACGTAAAGAAATATATCAAGAGTATGCAGATAAATTAATGGAAATCGGTTATGCTTATTACTGTTACTGTGCTGAAGCTGAACTTGAAGAGATGAGAGAAGCTCAAAAAGCACGGGGTGAAATGCCTCGCTATAATGGCAAGTGTGCTGAGTTAACTGATGAACAAAGGCGGGAACTTGAAGGTCAAGGTCGACAACCAGTGGTCAGGTTCAAAGTCCCTCAAAATAACAAGATCAAAGTTTCCGATTTGATAAAAGGCGATGTGGAATTCGAGAGTGATGGTATTGGAGATTACATTTTGATTAAGAGTAATGGCATGGCTTCTTATAATTTTGCCTGTGTAGTTGACGACTATCTTATGGATATTACTCATGTCCTTCGTGGAGAGGACCACCTTTCTAATACTCCCAGGCAGGTTATGATATACGACGCCTTGGGATTTGACAAACCTAAATTTGGACATATGTCTTTAATTCTTGGCCCGGATAAATCAAAACTCAGTAAACGCCACGGTGATACTTTCATAGGAGAATACAGGGCTAAAGGTTATCTTCCTGAAGCCATGGTTAACTTCCTGGCATTATTAGGTTGGTCTCCCCCAGGTGAGCAAGAACTTTTTTCCCGTGATGAAATAATTGAACTGTTCGATATTTCTAGAGTAGCTAAAAGTGCAGCCGTTTTTGATGTGGATAAACTCAAGTGGATGAACTCTCATTATATTAAAGAAGCTGATGGTAATAGATTGTTGGATTTAATCACACCTTATTTAGTAGAGTCGGAATTTATATCAGAAGAAGAGATTGAACAAAATCGTCAGTGGCTGATAAATGCTGTAGATTTGGTGAAAGAAAAAGCTGCTACATTGTCGGAAATTCCAGAACAGCTAGACATATTTTATGGGGAAAAGATAGAACTTTCTCAAGAGGCCAGGGAATTTGTGGAACAGAACCATATTCCGGAACTTTTAGAAGAACTGGAAAACAACTTGAATAAGCTGGATGAATTTGAAGCTGATTCGATAAAACAGGCTATCAAACAAGCCGGGAAGGTCGTAGGAGTTAAAGGTAAACAGCTATTTATGCCGGTTAGGATTGCTGTGAGCGGCCAAATGCAAGGTCCAGAGTTAGATCAATTGATAGCATTAACTGGTAAAGAATTGACTATTAATCGCATTGAAAAGGTCAGAAATGAGGTGGCTAATAACTAATAGAGCAAACAAAATATAGTATTAAAACACCTTGTGTTTAGACTGCAATCTTATTATTATGGTTAAACATATGGTTCAACATATTGACAAAGTTTGTTGAATCAGTTATTATCCATGGATAATAACTGATTTCAAATTAACTGTCATGTCAAATTTATGCTTAACAGAATATAATAGTGCCTAACTTTAAATGAGCTTAAAAATAAATACATTGTAAAGATATTGCGGAGGATTGAGTAATCGGTAATGACAGAGAAATATCCCGCCGGCTGAAAGGATATTACCACCGATGAACTGCCCCTTCAAATCGTTTTCCAAACTGCTGTAATTCTAATTTGTACGACCATTAAAATTACAGGCAAAGTAGGAAAATCCGGCTGATACCGTTATCTTTAAAGAGTTGACGCTTAACAGCGTAAACAGAGTGGAACCGCGGTAAAACCGTCTCTGTCATATACAGGGGCGGTTTTTTTGATAGCAAGAAAATATCAATTTCACTCTAGCTGCTCTTGTTATTTGGCTTTAATTTTTCTATTTGCTCGTTAAGATGTATTATCAAAACCGCATAATTCGTTCAATTAATAATTTTATTGCTATCAACATTCAACTTTATACAAGCTTATACGAAAGAGGTGATTTACATGTTAAAATTAATAAGAGAAGATATAAAAGCAGTTTTTGATAGAGACCCTGCCGTTAGATCATTAATAGAAGTGCTTTTGTGCTATCCTGGAGTACACTCGATAATTATGCATAGATTAGCTCACGGATTGTACAAAAGAAACCTGATGTTGCTAGCTCGATTTATTTCTCAAATAAATCGCTTATTTACTGGTATAGAAATTCATCCAGGTGCTAAAATTGGTAGAGGCTTTTTTATAGATCACGGGATGGGTATTGTAATTGGAGAAACTTCTGAAATTGGTGATAATGTGACACTGTATCAGGGAGTTACTTTGGGTGGAACTGGTAAAGAAAAAGGTAAGCGACATCCTACATTGCAAAATAATATTGTTGTAGGAGCTGGTGCTAGAATATTGGGGCCCATCAACGTTGAAGACAATGTAAAAATCGGTGCTGGTTCTGTCGTTTTGGATGATGTTCCGAGTGATTCTACAGTAGTCGGGGTGCCTGGGCGTATTGTAGTTAGAAAAGGTGAAAAGATCAGCGCAGCTGATCTCAATCATCATGAATTACCTGATCCGGTAGCTAAACAGATTGATTACCTTGAGAGGAAAATCGAAAAACTCCGATTTGAAGTGGAAAAAGTGAAGAAAGGTGGAGATGAAGATGACAATCAAGCTCTTTAATACCATGAATAAGCAGAAAGAGCAACTTCAGCCTAAACAAAATGATAAAGTGGATATGTACGTATGTGGACCTACTGTGTACGATTTTTTCCATGTCGGTAATGCCAGAGCGTTTTTGGTATTTGATGTGATACGCAGATATTTAGAGTATAAAGGTTATAAGGTTAATTATGTGCAAAATATTACTGATATTGAAGATAAAATGATTCATAGAGCCAATGAAAAAGGAATTACAATTTATGAGTTGGCAGATAAATTTATCGAAGAGTATTTTGAAGATGCCAGGGCTATCGGAATCAAGGACGCTGATTATCATCCCAAAGCCACTGAACACATTGATGAGATTATAACTATTATTCAAGATCTTTTAGATAGAGGTTATGCTTATCAACGAGATGGTGACGTGTACTTTGATACTCAAGCTTTTGAAGGGTATGGTAAACTGTGTCGTCAAGACCCTGAAGAATTAGTTTCTGGCGCAAGAGTGGCAGTGGATGACTGCAAAAAATGCTCGGCAGACTTTGTTCTTTGGAAGAGTAGGAAAGAAGGGGAACCGTATTGGGATAGTCCTTTTGGTCAAGGAAGGCCGGGATGGCATATTGAATGCTCAGCTATGAGCATGAAATATCTCGATCTACCTTTAGATATTCATGCTGGTGGCTCTGACCTGGTTTTTCCTCATCATGAAAATGAAGTGGCCCAAAGTGAAGCGGCTACAGGTGAAGAGTTTTGTAAATATTGGATGCATGTGGGTTATCTTGAAATTGATAATAAGAAAATGTCCAAATCTATGGGTAATTTTCTTACCGTGAGAGATTTTCGTAAGCATTATAACCCTCGAGTGCTCAGGTTGTTTTTATTAAGCGCTCATTACAGAAGTCCTGTTAATTTTACCGAAGAGTTGATAGATCAATCAAAGAATAGTTTAGAGCGTCTGGATAATTTTAATGAGAACTTAAACTTTTATCTTCAGCATAGTGATAGTAAAGAACTATCTGATGAAGATAACAAGATTGTTGAATTTCTCCGTCAGACCAAGCAAGATTTTGAAACAGCTATGGATGATGATTTTAATACTGCAGGTGCAATGGCAGCGCTGTTTTCTCTAGTGAGAGTAGTGAATAGCTATATAGGTTCTGGTCGAGAAAATCGGCAAATATTGCAACAAGCTCAAGGATTGCTGCTTGAGCTGGATGAAGTGTTAGGGTTGTTAAAACAGACTGAACAGGAAATATTGCCAGAAGAGATTGAACAAAAAATTCAGCAAAGAGAACAAGCCAGGAAACAAAAAGATTTTACTACTGCAGATGCCATCCGAGATGAATTGCAAGAACGTGGGATTGTGTTGGAAGATACTCCTGAAGGAGTGAGGTGGAAAAAAGCTTGACCGATCTATTGATAACATTTGACCAGAATGAGGATCCTTCAAAGTATACTCCTCAGGTGTTAGCGTATATAGGTGATGCGGTGTTTGAATTATTGGTACGTCTGAGAAGTTCCGGTTTTACCGATAAAAAGGTGGGGGGATTGCATAGTCTTACAGTTAAACTGGTTTCTGCTCCCACCCAAGCTGAATTATTGAAAAAAATATCGGATAGTTTAACTGAAGATGAATATTCTATTGTTAGAAGGGGCAAAAATGCTAAAATCCATCAACCTCCAAAA
>CAZKUS010000040.1:0-8576 GCA_964556025.1 uncultured Clostridia bacterium
TAGATGTACCAACCCGAAACATTGGATGTGAAATTGAAGAGTTTAGCTATCAACATTCAACTTTAATGCAGCCTAATGTTTAAAGTGCCTGATTCCAGTAAAGTACATAGTTATTCCCGCTCTTTCAGCCGCTTCAATGGAGTCCGGATCGCGTTTAGATCCCCCCGGCTGTACTATACATGAAACTCCGTATTCCGCTGCTAACTGCACCACATCATCAAAGGGGAAGAATGCGTCTGAAGCCAATATACTCCCCTGAGCCGAATCACCTGCTTGTTCCAAAGCAGTCTTACAAGCGGCCACTCTGTTCATCTGTCCTGCACCCACTCCTATGAGTTGGTTTTGTTTTACTAAAGCAATGGCATTAGACTTCACGTATTTGACCACTTTTTCACCTGTGATCAGGTCCTGCAATTTATCACTGCTAGCTTCTTCACCACTAACTTTTTTCCACTTGTTGTACTCGGGATGATATTCATCCTTCTCTTGATATAGATACCCCAAGGATGTACTTACCAGTTCTTTAAAATTGTCAGATCCAGCTTTAATCTTATTTCCTAAATCAATTGAAACCACTTTCGTCCCTGGCTTAACCGCCAATGTTTCTAGAGCCTCAGGTGAGTAATCAGGAGCAGCAACCACATCTAAAAAAATCTTAGTCAATTTTTCCGCCATTCCTTTTGTTACAGTTTTGTTACTAGCCACAATTCCTCCGAAAATACTGACAGGATCACTTTCATAGGCCTTTTGATAAGCTTCACTGATGGTGTCAGCGATTCCCAAACCACAGGGATTAGTGTGTTTAACTGCAGCAACTGCAGGATAATCAAACTCGTGAGCCAGACTTATAGCTGCATCTAAGTCATTAATATTATTGTAAGAAAGTTCTTTCCCTTGATGCTGTTTCAGATCAGTATCAGTATGTTGAATAAAGCCAGCTTTTTGATGAGGGTTTTCACCATATGACAAAGGTTTATAATTTAATTGCTGTTTTTCTACAAATTGAGATAAGCACTCGGGAACTTCATTATTCTGACAGTGTTTATCATCTTTGCTATCAAATACCAAATTCTGAAAAAACTCACTTATAGCTGCATCGTATTCAGCAGTATGTTGAAAAGCTTTAGCGGCCAATTGCTTTCGCAGCTCTTTTCCGAGTCCTTCTTGACTTTGTAAATGCTCAACAATAGTATTGTAATCTTTCGGAGATACACAAATCCCCACACGCTCCCAATTTTTTGCTGCAGCTCTCACCATAGTTGGACCACCGATATCTATATTTTCCATAACTTCATTTAAATCAGCTTGTTTATTCTGAATAATCTCTGTAAAAGGATATAGATTAACCACCACTAAGTCGAATAAATCAATATTTAGCTGAGCCAATTCTGTTTCACTACCAGATTTAGCCAATATACCAGCGTGAACTCTCGGGTGCAGAGTTTTTACTCTTCCCTGTAAAATTTCCGGAAACCCCGTCACATCTTCGACTGCTACTGGAGATAATCCATTTTCTTGTAGGTATTTTAAAGTGCCGCCTGTAGAAACAATTTCTACACCGTTATTTTCCAATTGTTTCGCGAACGGAATTAAACCACTTTTGTCGTAAGCACTCACTAGTGCTCTCGCAACTCTACTTATTTCCATCAACTAGTCACCCACCTATGATTAGATTCTACGACAAATTTATCAGTTAATAAAGCTTTTAGAGCAGTAGTCATCAAATCTCGTTCCTGCTCTTTTATTCTTTCATGTAGTGTTTCCAATGAATCGCCTTGATAAATTCGGACTGGTTCTTGCAGTAAAATTGGCCCTCCGTCCAGTTCTTCCGTAACTAAGTGGACAGTACAACCGGTTACTTTAACTCCGTACTCATAAGCTTGCTTCACAGCATCTTTCCCTTTAAAAGCCGGGAGTAAAGAGGGATGTGTATTGATTATTCTATGATGATATGCTGTCAGCAATGGTTTAGTAATAAACCTCATATAACCTGCTAAAATAATGTATTCTATATTTCTGGCCTGCAGTGCTGTTTTAATTTCTCTATCCATAAATTGCCTGTCCTGATATTTATCAGGTGAAAAAACTAGAGCAGAAATCCCTTCCTGTTCAGCTTTATTTTTAGCACCACAGAAACTTTTATCTGTAATTAATAACGCCAAATCACCAGGTATTTCATCTCTATTTTGGGCATCTATAATAGCTTGAAAGATGCTCCCTTCACCCGAAGCAAATACAGCGTACTTAGGTCTCAAAAAATTCTCAGTCACTAAAGATCACCTGCTCCTCCTGGCTAGAATTATCAGTGGTTACTTCTGAAAAATGATATACTGAACCGATAATTTCAGCTGTTTCCCCTTTTTCACGCAGGATTTTACAGGCATTTTCACCTTGGTGTTTAGGTAGTATCAAGGCAAAACCCACACCCATATTGAATGTTTTAATCATATCGCGAAACGAAATTTTACCTTTTTGACTAATCAGTTCAAAGACAGAAGGTGTCATTGAGCTAATGTTAGTTTTATTGAGTTTAGCTACAAATTGTGAAGGTAAAACTCTCGATAGATTATCAGGTAATCCACCCCCGGTTATGTGGGCCATACCGTGGATATTAACTTCTTGTTTAAGTTCTAATATCGGATTCACATAAACTCTGGTAGGAGTAAGTAGTTCTTCCTGTAAAGTTTTTCCTAACTCTGGTACGAAATCGTTCAATTCATAGGACCCTCCATCAACAGCCAACAACACTTTTCTTGCCAAAGACATGCCATTACTGTGAATACCGTCAGATCCAATCCCAACTATCACATTACCAGAATCTATTTGAGAACCATCTATAATATCATTTTCTTCTGCTACTCCTACACAAAAGCCAGCCAAATCAAATAAACCATTTTGATAAAACCCAGGCATTTCGGCAGTTTCGCCTCCTACCAGCTGGCATCCAGACTGATTACATCCTGTCACAATCCCTTCGATTATATGAGTCACCATATTTTCAGATAAAGCATCCATAGCAATATAATCAAGGAAGAACAAAGGTTTTCCACCTTGAGCTAAAATATCATTTACATTCATGGCGACTAAATCAATCCCTACGGTATCGTACTTATCCGCCAATTTTGCCAGTTTTAATTTAGTTCCAACACCGTCAGTAGCAGCAATGAATACCGGATTTTGGTAGTTTTTAGGAATTTTAAATACTGCACCAAAACCTCCTACACCAGACACGACTCCACTAGAGTCTTCAGAAGCTGTCAAAGATTTTATCCTGTCAGCAACTTGATTCCCTTTTTCAATATCAACACCGGCTTCTCGATACTTATCTCCAGACACCTTATCACCTCTAATAAATTTGATTTTAGCTTATTCTAAGTTAAATATTGATCTTTCACATTTTTTTTCACTGTTTTTTTTTTTGATATAATATTTTAAATATAACAGCACTTAAATTTACGTGGTATAGCCTAAATCCCTAGTCTTTCAAATACATAATCGACTCTTCTGGAGTAATATTCTGGATCAAAACATTGACATAACTGTTTATCATCTAATAACTTAGTAACTCTTTCATCACTGCTCAATAGATTATAAAAATCATCATCCTCTTCCCAAACCCTCATAGCTAACTCTTGCACCAACTCATAAGCTTCTTCTCTTGATATTCCCTGATCTATTAGGGCTAACAGCACTCGCTGACTAAATACCAGGCCATTTGTGGCATTAATATTTTGGGAGATATTGTCTTCATGAATATTTAGATCTTTTAGTACTTGATGTAATATACGTAAGAGATAGTGTGCCAATGTTGTACTGTCGGGTATAATGACTCTTTCCGCAGAAGAATGAGAAATATCTCGTTCATGCCATAAGGGTTGATTTTCAAAGGCAGTTAAACAGTTACCTCTCATAACCCGGCTGAGTCCTGATATTTTTTCACAATTCACGGGGTTTCGCTTATGTGGCATGGCTGAAGACCCTTTTTGACCGCTATAAAATGGTTCTTCCACTTCTCGAACTTCAGTTTTTTGCAGATTCCTTATCTCAGTCGCTAGTTTATCCATACTTCCTGCAATTATAGCCAGGGTAGACATCAATTCTGCATGTCTGTCTCTTTGCAAGATCTGAGTAGATGTTAAGGCAGGTGCTAACCCCAATTGGTCACATACATAAGACTCCACTTGTGGAGGAACATTGGCAAAGCTACCTACAGCGCCAGATATTTTACCCACACTAATAGCTTGCTTAGCCCTTTGAAGTCTTTGTTTATTTCGCATAAATTCATCGTAAAATAGAGCAAACTTCAAACCTAAAGTTGTCGGTTCTGCGTGAACTCCGTGGGTCCTACCCATAATAGGCAGATACTTATAATTTTGAGCTTGACTTTTTAATACTGCTAATACTTTATCAAGCTCAACCTCAATTATTTCCACCGCATCTTTAATCAGAGCGGACAGAGCCGTATCCACTACATCTGATGATGTTAGACCATAATGAACATATTTCCTTTCAGGTCCTAATGTTTCAGATACAGCTCTAGTGAAAGCAATGACATCGTGTCTAGTCTCTTTTTCTATTTCCAATATTCTGTCTACATCAAAGCTCGCCTTTAATTTGATAGTCTCTACGGCATCTGTTGGTATTTCTCCCAACTGAGCAAAAGCCTCACAAGCGTAAATCTCAATTTCCAACCACTTTTGAAATTTATTTTCCAAACTCCACAGTTGCTTCATCTCCGGTCGTTGATAACGATCTATCATTATTTCTCTTCCTTTCTTTTTAAGTATTTTCGATATCCTGAACGCTGTAGTTCTCGGTCTTTACTCAAAACTTGCTCTTTATTTTCATGGTGGTATCTATCTAATCGATCGGCTAACTGCTCATCTCTGTTTGCTAAAATGCGCACAGCCAAAAGTCCGGCATTTTTGGCACCGTTAATAGCCACTGTGGCTACCGGAATTCCTCCCGGCATCTGTACTATGGAATGGAGTGAATCTTGACCACTCAAACTGCTGGTTTTTATAGGTACACCAATCACAGGAAGTGTAGTTAAAGAAGCTACCATACCAGGAAGGTGGGCTGCTCCTCCTGCTCCGGCAATAATAACTCCTAATCCTCTATTTCTCGCATCTTTCGCGTATTGATACATTTTATCAGGTGTTCTATGAGCAGAAACAATTTCAACTTCATGGGATAATTCAAATTTTTCTAGTACTTGACACGCCTCTGACATGACAGGTAAATCTGAATCACTGCCCATGATAACACCAACTTTGTCATTCACATTAACACCTCCATTGTGTAATATGAACAGCGCTTTTAGTTTAGCGTTGTTATATTCTGTTGTTGCTATCAACATTCAACTTTAATTGAACATTAGTTTGAATCCTTCTTTATATTATCTAAATTCAACGCCATAAGTCTGGATTTCAGCACCTGATGGCTTTCCCCTAATATATTGATATGACCCATCTTTCTACCGGGTCTGATTTCACCTTTACCATATAGATGCAGATAAGTTTCTGATTGACCGAATAAATTCTCAAAGTCCCATAATGGCAGTTCACTCAAAGATGTGCCCAGCAAGTTGACCATCACAGCGGGTTTGATCAGTTCAGACTCTGGTAGAGGTAATCCCAGGATACTTCTAAGATGCATCTGAAATTGAGAAATACTACAGGCTTCCATGCTATAATGCCCGGAGTTGTGAACACGAGGAGCAATTTCATTGACCAAGACCCGATCACCTTTCAAGAAGAACTCAATTCCATAAATACCGGGGTCTTGAAACATTCTCACTATTCTTTGGGCCATATCTTCAACTTTATGAGTGAGTTCTACAGAAATATCAGCCGGAGCCCAAGTTTGATGCAAAATTTCTTGATAATGATAATTTTCCACGACTGGAAAAATAGAATACTCTCCATGAGATCCTATAGCCGCCATTACTGATACCTCTTTATCAAATTCCAGATACTCTTCCAAAATCACCGGATGTTCATCTGCATCTAATAAAGTTTTTAAATCTGTTATATCAGCTTGACATTTTAATAAATAATTTCCCTTACCGTCATGTCCACCCCTAGCAGTTTTGGCCATGCCAGGAAAACTTAGTTCTTGTACAACTTGTTCCGCTTCTTCTATATTATGAACCAATCGAAAATCAGGAACAGATATACCGTGTTCACTTAAATATTGTTTCTGTTCACTTTTGTCTTGGATAGTTTGCAGAGTTTTACTTCCAGGTCTAAGTAGAGTACCGTGTTCTTCTATTTTCGCGAGACCTTGCACATTAATGTGTTCAAATTCATAGGTTACCACATCACTTACTTCAGCCAACCTAAGGTATTTATCAAGATCTGCAAAATCACCTTGAATCTGTTTATCAGCTACTTGGGCAGCTGGAGCATCCAATTTGGGATCCAACACTACTACCGTCAATCCCATTTTTTTAGCTTCAAAAGCCAGCATCCTACCCAGCTGACCACCACCAACAATCCCTAGAGTTATACCGGGTCGATACAGGCATGAATTAGATGACACATTATTTCGATTGATTCCCACTGACAAAACCTCCAGTTATTTAGCTTTAATTCGACTAGTTAAAAGTTTTAAATGTATCAAAACAAGCATCTAGAGTGAACTTGAAATTTTATTGCTATCAACAACAGTATATAACAGCATCCATTAAAAAACCCAGGTAGGTAGGAATCGAGAGAAACCTACCCGCCTGGGTTTTTATCCCTTCGGTGTACCTTATCAATCGAGGTAAGTACCACTCGGTCCAGTCAGGTCAAATGTCCCCGGAACCCTAGGTACCCTTTCCCTCGTAGTCAAATGATTTGCGGTCATTTGGTAGAAACATTCGGGCCAATCCCCGAAAATATACGAGAGTTTCTTATTTTAGTTCAATTTGCTTATATAATACCAGTTCCGGGATCAATTGTAAAGTTATTCCCATTCTATCGTGGCAGGTGGTTTAGAAGTAACATCATACAACAATCGATTAACACCATTCACCTCATTAACCACCCGATTAGAAATTTTCTCTAAAACTTCTGGCGAAAATCTATACCAATCTGCTGTCATCCCATCTACACTATTAACCGCTCGTAAAATAATCGGATAATCGTAAGAACGTTCATCACCTTTTACGCCCACAGTTTTAATATCGGGAAGCACAGTAAATAACTGCCAAATATCGTGATATAACCCAATTTTCTTCAATTCTTCCGTAACAATGGCATCAGCTTCTCTTATGACACTCAGCTTTTCGGGAGTTACTTCTCCTAGTACTCTGATTGCCAAACCGGGGCCAGGAAAAGGGTGGCGTTCAACTACTTCTCTGGGTAACCCCAATTCTCTAGCTACTTGCCTCACTTCATCTTTGAACAATGAGTTGAGAGGTTCGATTAAAGACAGTTCCATCTTTTCCGGTAGCCCGCCTACATTGTGATGGGATTTAATCACACTGGCAGTTTCTGTGCCGCTTTCTACCACATCTGTATACAAAGTCCCCTGGACTAAAAAGTCCACATCACCAATTTTACGCGCTTCTTCTTCAAACACTCGGATAAATTCTTCACCAATAATCTTTCGCTTCTTTTCCGGATCAGTTACACCTTGCAAACGAGATAAAAATCTATCACTAGCATCAATGTAGATTACGTTTAATTCAAATTCTTGTTCTACTACCTCTTGTACTTGTTTTTTTTCATCTTTTCTTAGTAAACCGTGGTCCACAAATATACAGGTCAGGTCATTCCCTAAGGCTTTTTGTACAAGTAAAGCCGAAACTGTAGAGTCTATCCCTCCGGACAACCCACATACGGCTTTGTATCCTGACGCTTCATTTTTAATATTCTCTACTGTCTCTTCAATATAGGATCCCATGGTCCAGTCACCGGACAGGCGAGCAATATTGAACAAAAAGTTCTGAATCAGTTCATGTCCTTTTGGTGTGTGTAGAACTTCTAAGTGGAACTGAACTCCATATAAAAGTTTATCATCATCAAAAATCCCAGCTATTTCAGTATTATCAGTTTTCCCCATAACTTTAAATCCTGAAGGAAGTTCAACAACTGAATCACCGTGGCTCATCCATACTAATAGGTCCCCAGTAGTCCCTTCAGTTAAAAAATTGGGGTTAGTAACTTCAAACAAGGCTTTCCCATATTCACCTTTCTCGGCTTGTTTTACCGTCCCACCGGTATGTTTAGCCATTAACTGCATACCATAACATATACCTAAAACAGGTATCCCTAATTCAAACACCTGGGGATCGATATCGGGTGAGTCCTGTTGGTACACGCTACTTGGACCTCCAGACAACACAATAGCTTCAGGAGATAAATCACGCAATTTACCAATAGAAATATTGTGTGGATAAATTTCACAGTAGACATTATGTTCCCTAATTCTACGGGCTATTAATCTACTGTACTGTCCGCCAAAATCTAAAACTATTACTGATTCCCGCGACAACTTGTTCCCTCCTCATCGTCTATGAAAATTACTGTTCATCATTGTCATTATCATTGTCATTATCTTTTTCTTTTTCTTCACCATCTTTAGAT
>CAZKUS010000040.1:8676-11763 GCA_964556025.1 uncultured Clostridia bacterium
ATCATTGTCATTATCATTGTCATTATCTTTTTCTTTTTCTTCACCATCTTTAGATTCTTTTTCGTCCATATACTTTTCCTCAAATTCTTCTTCCCATTCTTCTTTATCCCATTCTTCTTTAGGATCCATCTCTTCCATGACTTTCATCTCTTCAGCTTGAGAGATCAACATTTCATACTGTTCTTCCTGTTCTGCAGTTAGGTCATGAATATTGATTATCTCTTTCCACTTGTCTATAGCAGTATCAAAATCCATATCTACATAAGCTAGTGAAGCGGACATATTTAATGCTTGCTGATGTTCAGGTTCTTCCTCCAACACATCGTCTAGTAGTTCTTCTGCTCTATCAAATTCTTGAATAGAATACGCAGCCGAAGCTTTATCTACCTTTAACTCTAAATCGCTATCATCCAATTCATATGCATCTTCAAAAGTATCAAGAGCCATTTCATAATAGTCCATAGCCTCATCTTGATTTTCCTCTTGCTCTAGCGCTACTCCTGCTTGCATTTTGGTATTCCCTAGATTTCTTAAAGCCATAATATCTTCAGGGTCTGATTCAACTTCTGCCCTCAATTCGTCAATTTGTTGATCTACGGCATCCATATCAATCTGCTGCTGGCCACCATCTAAGAAACCTAAAGCACCTGCTCCAGCGCCAATGACCGTAGAAGCTATAAATAGCCCCGCTGCTACAAAAGCCACCTTTTTTAAAGCTTTGTGTTTGGGTTTCATGAAAAAACTCATATATCTGACTCCCCTTTGATAAGATATAATTTTTCTCTACTGAATAAATTATATAGTCTGGCTTAAACAATGTCAAACAGAGAAAACCCCGGGCCAAAAAGTTAGGCACCGGGGTTAAACAATTGTCAAATTTAATACTTATATTACATACCGGGCATACCCATGCCGCCCATTCCTGGGGCGCCACCGCCCATATCTCCTCCATCGTTGCCATTTTCATCTGGCAGGTCAGCTACTACTGCTTCAGTAGTTAAGAACATAGCTGCAATACTTCCGGAGTTCTCTAAAGCGCTTCTAGTAACTTTTTTAGGGTCTACGATTCCATTGTCAATCATATTGGCATAATCATTTTCTAGTGCGTTGAATCCAATATTAGTTCCTTTTTGCTTAACTTGTTCAGCTACAATTGAACCTTCAGCACCAGAGTTGTGAGCAATCTGTCTTACAGGCTCTTCTAAAGCCCTTCTGACGATTTTCACACCAGTAGCTTCATCTCCTTCTGCCTGAACATCATCTAAAGAAGGTAACACATCAATTAGAGCAGTACCTCCACCAGCAACTATGCCTTCTTCTACAGCTGCCCTAGTAGAGTTCAAAGCATCCTCTATTCTCAGCTTCTTCTCTTTCATTTCAGTTTCAGTAGCTGCACCTACTTCTACTACTGCAACACCGCCTGCTAATTTAGCAAGACGCTCTTCAAGTTTTTCACGATCAAAGTCAGAAGATGTTTCTTCGATTTGAGTTCTCAACTGAGAGATGCGCTTCTGAATATCATCTTCATTGCCGTAACCGTCAACAATAGTACAGTCATCTTTTGTGACTGTTATTTGTCTAGCTCTTCCCAACATGCTGATATCAGCATTTTTCAGTTCAAGTCCTACATCTTCGCTAACAACTTGGCCACCAGTCAAAACAGCAATGTCTTCTAACATAGCTTTTCTTCTGTCTCCAAATCCTGGTGCTTTAACGCCAACACATGTGAATGTTCCTCTTAATTTGTTTACAACTAATGTTGCAAGGGCTTCACCTTCGATATCTTCAGCAATCAGCAGTACTTCTTTTCCTTGCTCCACAATTTTCTCCAATACTGGAAGTACTTCTTGTATATTGCCGATCTTCTTATCTGTAATCAAGATGTAAGGGTCTTCTAAATGCGCTTCCATCTTTTCATTATCAGTTACCATGTATGGAGAAACATAACCTCTATCAAACTGCATACCTTCCACAACATTCAAGTCAGTTTTAAAGCTCTTAGACTCTTCAACAGTTATAACGCCATCTTTTCCTACTTTCTCCATAGCTTCAGCGATTAAATTACCCACTTCTTCGTCATTGGCAGAGATAGACGCTACTTGAGAGATGGATTCTTTGTCTTCAACACTAACAGCATTCTTTTGCAGTTCCTCCACAGCTCTATCTACTGCTTTTTGAATACCTTTTTTTATAATCATAGGATTGGCACCAGCAGTCACATTTTTAATCCCTTCATTCACCATAGCTTGAGCTAAAATTGTGGCTGTAGTAGTACCGTCACCAGCTACATCGTTAGTCTGAGTAGCAACCTCTTTAACTAGCTGTGCTCCCATGTTTTCATAAGTATCTTCTAGTTCAATCTCTCTAGCAATAGTCACCCCGTCATTAGTGATTTGAGGTGAACCAAACTGTTTATCTAATACAACATTGCGCCCTTTTGGACCTAAAGTCACTTTCAGGGTATCCGCTAATGTGTTAACACCTTGCTCTAATTGACTGCGAGCATCTTCTCTAAATTTAATATCCTTAGCCATATCACATTACCTCCTTTGTATGTGTTGTTATTCTAAAACTGCCAAGATATCATCCTGGCGCATAATTAAATACTCTTCACCATCAACTTCCACTTCATTACCAGCAAATTTAGAATAAACCACTTTATCACCAGTTTTCACTTCCATCTCAGCTTTACTGCCATCTTCTAAAGTTTTTCCACTTCCTACTGCAATTACCTCTCCTTCTTGAGGTTTTTCTTTAGCTTGTTCTGGCAAAACAATACCGCTTTCTGTTTTCTCTTCACCTTGTAAAACTTTAATTACAACTCGATCTCCCAGCGGTTTCAAGTTCATCTTGAACCCTCCTTTATTTTTGTTGTATGTATAGTCATTTTTATTAGCACTCACCTTAACCGAGTGCTAATCACATTTATAATGGTAATAGATGAAAAAAAGTAAAGCAAGAGTAATTTTAATAAAATAATCAGCAATACGTTGGATTAACTAAAATTATCTCGCCTCAGCTTTGCATAGCTCTTGTTAACTTTTTTTTACTACCATTTTTGTTTCCCCAATATATTATTGCCTATTT
>CAZKUS010000041.1:0-11564 GCA_964556025.1 uncultured Clostridia bacterium
ATTTTTGACCCTTATTTTCTGCCCGATAATCAAAAAAAATATACCCACAAATCATAATCGGGTTAAAAGGCTGTGATCTAAAAAGTTTTTCCTTACTTGACCAGGTGTTTTTGGATGAACCTGAAGATCCCAGGTACAAAGCAAGAAGAGAAAATACTTATACCATAGCCACCAGATGCAGAACCAAAAGCCCTTACTGCATGTGTGACGAATTTTCAGCCGATAGGCTCAATCCTCACCAAGAGGGTGCAGACCTGATTTTAGAGAATGACCTAACTCTCAATGCAGGATCTGATCGAGGTGGTGAGATTTTAACACAGCTTGAGACTCAAGGGTGGGGAGAAACTGTGGAAAGTGATACGGATAAAACAGAATCCCTCGATCTAAATGAACAAGATCAGGGATTAGAGCCTCGGGAGGAAGCTCTCTCACCCAGTGAAATTATGGGGATCATGGATGAACTGTTCGAATCCCCCATCTGGGATGAACTAGCTATGAGATGTCTAAACTGCGGTGTCTGCACTTATTACTGCCCTACCTGTCACTGTTTTGATATCCAGGACTTCTACAGGAAAAACCAAGGTGTACGCTATAGGCAATGGGACTCTTGCATGTTCTCTCATTTTACCCTGATGGCCGGTGGTCACAATCCCAGAATGGATAAATCGGATCGGGTGAAAAATAGGTTTTTCCATAAACTGAACTTCTTCCCCAGGGTTCACGGTGAATTCGCCTGTATAGGCTGTGGTCGCTGTATCAAGCATTGTCCTGTGGGGATAACCATTAAAACGGCATTACAGCAGATTGGAGGGGATAAAGTTGACAATCACAAATAATCAGAAAAATACCAAAGACCCGTTAATTCCCATCAAAGCAGTGATTAAGGATATTATTTCGGAAACAGAAGATGTCAAGACTTTCAAAATCGAACCAGAAACCACCATAGATTTTTTACCCGGCCAGTGTGCCATGCTATCTGTATTTGGTGTGGGAGAGGCTATGTTTTCTATAAGCTCACCTCCCGGAAAAAAAGAGCTAGATTTCAGCATTAAACATATCGGGCAGGTCACTGAAGCGCTGCATCAAGCCGAACCGAGACAAGAACTGGGAATACGCGGGCCTTATGGCAACAATTTTCCCATTGAAGAGATCAAGGGAAAAAATCTATTATTCATAGGGGGAGGGATTGGGCTAGCTCCCCTGCGACCCTTAATCTACTATGCCTTGGAAAACCCACAGCAATTTGGAAATCTTCAGTTAATATACGGGGCCCGTACCCCCGATGACCTGGTATTCAAACGAGATCTTTATGACAACTGGCCAGAGTACGGGAACATGGAGATCAAGCTATCTTCCGACGTAGAAGCCCCAGATTGGAATGGATTTGTAGGTTTTGTACCACAGTACATGGAAAAATTACAACCCAGTCCGGAAAATACTATGGCTATAACTTGTGGACCACCTATTATGATCAAATTCGTGCTACAGGGACTGGAAAAGCTGGGATTTCCTCCAGAACAGGTGATCACCACTCTAGAAAATCGAATGAAATGTGGTGTGGGTAAATGTGGACGCTGCAATATCGGGGAGAAATACGTGTGCAGCCATGGCCCGGTTTTTTACTTGTCTGAATTGCAGGAGCTAAAAGGAGAATTTTAGAGGAAATTCCATTAATACCATAAACTACACAAATAGGAGGATCAGAGCTATCTGATTCTCTTTTTTTATTGGCTTGTTTAGGCATTCTTAAAAACTTTGAGTAAAATTGATAATTTTTTTAATTTTTGGAAGGGTTTTTTACTTTAATGGAGAATATATGTATCACCTTTAATAAAGTAAATTTTTTGTCAACATAATTTAAATATTCATGATATTTCTGTAGACGAGTTAATATCTTGTTATTGAGGAGGTGGTTTTCAGCAAGAAGTTCAGTCTAGCACATGAAGTTATGAATATGTGAATGGTTAATTAAATTAAGGGGGGAATCAATTTATGAAAACTTGGAAAGGACCTTTTATACTGGTCCTAGCGTTAGTGTTGGCTTTTGCACTTGCCACAGGTTGTGGAGAAGATGAGGATGCTGCCGATGCACTTGATGAAGAGAGAAAGGTAGAAGAGATCAATATTAACACTACAACCATGGACTATGACGAAGCCAGACACGAAGCCGCACTTTGGATAGGAGACATTATGGAAGAGGAATTGGGTGTAGATGTCAATGTCAATCCATTGGAATTCGCAACTTTGACAGATGCAGCCAGAGCAGATCCTGGAGAGCCTGATTGGGATGCTTCAACCCTAGGTTGGTCCGGAAGAGTAGAAAGAACTGATCCGGACATGTTCACTCATACCCTATTCCATTCCGAAGCCGCTTACGGTGGTGGCAATAATTACGCCAACTATCAAAACGAGGATTATGACGAATTAGCGGAAGCTGCTCGCGCTGCCATGGATGAAGATGAAAGACACGAGTTGGTATATGAAATTCAAGAGAAGTTGGCCGAAGATGTACCCATGAATGTACTTTACAGTGTAGAAAGTCACCAAGGCATAAACACAGACAGATGGGAAAATGTCATACAAACAGTAGAAGGTAATTACAACGAATGGTTCCCATATTATGCTGAGCCACAAACCGATGATGCCCATTTCAGATTAGGCGATGTCCAGGATCTAGATACCTTCAACCCATTAGCGGCTACCACAGTATTCGAGTGGAAAATGCTGCGCATGGTATACGACAAATTGCTGCGTGTAGGGCCGGACATGGAGTTACAGCCATCAGCAGCTGATGATTTTGAAGTAGTTGACGGCACTACTATTGATGTAGAGCTTAGAGAAGATATGGAGTTTCACGATGGCGAGCCAGTCACTCCTGAAGATGTAAAGTTTACTTTTGATTATATGGTAGACTGGGGTATCGGTTATTTTGAAGGTTTCTTAAATCCACTAGATGAAGTTGAGCTGAAGGATGACGAAACTATCAGGTTCCACTTAGAAGAAGAAAATGCTACATTCTTGACTAATACACTAACTCAAATCGTAATCCTTCCCAAACACATTTGGGGCGACTTGGTAGAACCTGAAGATGACCATATTTGGGGCGAAATGATGGATGATCCAAGCGAAACTGAAGGCTATGCCCACCCAGATGAATTTGAAAACGACCCCGCTATTGGTAGTGGTCCTTACGAGTACGATTCCTGGTCCAGAGGGTCGGAAATAAGCATTGACAGAAATGACGACTATCACTGGGCTGAAGACGGACCTCCCTTTGATGATGCCAGTGGTTTAGATGTTGATGAAATTACCTATATAATCTACGGTCACGAAGAAGGTGTTATGGGGGCACTAGAATCCGATGAAATCGACTTAGTAGCTGATGGTTACAGCGCCGACTACATCAGCCGGGTAGAAGATATGGATCATGTGGAGTACTCAAGTCACGTATCTGTTGGATTCCATTATTTAGTGTACGATAACAGTACAGAGCCTTTTGATGATAGAGATTTTAGAAGATCAGTAGCACATCTCATTGATGAAGAAGAAATTTTAGATATCGTACACCACGGTTATGGAGCACCGGGGGGAGCCGGAAGAGTAATCTCACCAGGAGTAGAACATTGGCACAATCCTGAAGTTAAAGAATATCCTTTCGATCCAGATGAAGCCAGAAGCATCCTAGAAGATGCCGGTTATGAGTGGGATAATGACGGTAATCTTTACTACCCCGAATAATTATTGAGTAACTAATCAAACCAAAAGGGGGCTACTTTAGCCCCCTTTTCTTCAACAAGCAGAAAAGGTGGTGTTATAGTTGGGACTAAGAAACTTTATTATTAGAAGAGTTATCCAAGTCCTAATCAGTCTCTTCATTGTAGCCACATTGGTTTTTTTCCTGTTTAGATTATTACCCGGCGATCCCACTGCCGCCATGATACAACCGGAAATGACCGCTGAAGCACAAGAGATGATCTTAGAAAGATTCGGACTGGACAGACCTCTTCATGAACAATACTTTATGTATATGACTAATCTGCTTCAAGGAGATATGGGGATTTCTTTCCATTATAGATTACCAGTTTCCCAAGTGATTGGCACTTATATATTAAATAGTTTGATTCTGATGTTCTCTTCCATACTGTTGGCTTACGGCATGGGAATTATCATTGGAGGACTTATGTCATGGTACCGCGGTTCCAAAATGGAAACAATTTTGAGTGGTATAGTGTTGACATTTAGGTCACTGCCGCCTTTCTTTATGGGAATGCTGGCCATTATGATTTTTAGTTTCTGGCTCGGGATCTTCCCTCATTCTGGCATGAGAAGTACAGGTGCGGATATGTCAGGTTTTTTCCAAACTTATATTAATTTGGATTTCCTCTGGCACTTGGTTTTACCCGTTTTAGCCTCAAGCTTATTTTATTTAGCCAGACCCACCTTAATCATGAGAAACACTATGTTGGAGCTTAAAGGAGCCGATTTTGTAGAACTGGCTAGAGCTAAAGGACTGAAAGAATCCAGGATAATATACATTCACGCAGCGAGAAACGCCGTTCTACCAGTTGTGACCAATTTAGCCCTATTTCTAGGAATGGCCATCGGTTCCGCAGTAGCAGTAGAGTACGTATTCGGTTGGCCAGGCCTGGGGAGAGAAATGGTGAGAGCAGCACAGCTCCGTGATTATCCATTAGCCCAAGCATCTTTTTTCATGTTAGCAACAAAAGTAATGATACTGAACCTAATAGTAGATATTTTATACGGTTATCTCGATCCGAGAATAACTTACCAATAACGTATACTGGCCAATTGCCAAAACTTAGATGCGAAGTGAGGTGAAACACCTTGAATAAACAAGTTGAAGGTCAGATCAGGGGAAATCCCGGTTTATCGAGTAAAATATCATCCGGACTAGAACTGGTAAAAGAAATTTTCAAACAAGATAAAATGGCCTTGATCGGCACTATAGTATTTCTGTTGTTTATTTTAGTAGCCATTTTCGCTCCCTATATTGCTCCCCACGACCCAATGGAAATCAATAGAGAAGATGGCGAAATTATGCGTACAGAGCCACCATCCAGTGAGTATCCCTTTGGTACTACCAACCGAGGTAGGTGCGTATTCAGCCAGGTCATCACTGGAAGTAGAATAGCTTTATTAGTTGGTGCTTTAGCAGCTTTTTTCGTCACTGTCATAGGTACTAACGTCGGCTTATTATCAGGTTATTATGGTGGTTGGGTCGACTCCTTTTTCATGAGAATAGTAGATATAAGTTATGCTATTCCATTCATCCCCTTTGTGATTATACTGGTGACATTACTACGACCAAGTATATACAACATCATACTGGCCATTGTAGTCCTCACTTGGAGGACAATTGCCAGGGTACTCAGAGCACAGGTGCTTTCTGTAAAACAAAGGCCCTATGTTAAAGCTGCCAAAGTAGCAGGTGCCAGCAATGCCAGAATCATCTTTTTGTATATTTTACCAAATGTGCTTCCATTAGCTATGCTGGAAATGTCCTTGCGAATGGCTCAAGCCATTATAGCCGAATCCACAGTTAGTTTTCTCGGTTTTGGAGACCCAGATGTAATTAGTTGGGGACAGATTCTTCAACAGGGCTTTTCTGGTGGTGCCATGAGAGACGCTTGGTGGTGGGTAATGCCTCCTGGTATTGCCATAGCCATAGTGGTGATTTCAGTTTTCTTTAGTTCCAGAGCCCTGGAATTTGTAGCTAATCCCCAGTTGAGGAGGCGATAAGATTGGCTTTAATCGAAATTAATAATTTACAGATAAACTACGAATTGAAAAAAGGAGAACTGAAAGCTGTAGAAGACGTTTCTTTTGTTATTCCCGAGGGCAAAAATTTAGGCCTAGTAGGTGAAAGTGGATGTGGTAAAACCACTGCTGCTAAATCCATTTTGCGTTTACTACCCGAAAATGGTCGGATTGCCAAAGGAAAAATCAAATACAAAGGCATCGATTTAGCTTCATTATCAGAAGAAGAAATGAGAAAATACCGGTGGAAAGAAATCTCCATGATATCCCAAAGTGCTATGAATGCCTTAAACCCTGTTTACCGCGTGGGTGATCAAATAATTGAAGCCATTACTAATCACGAAAAAGTAAGCAAAAAAGAAGCCAGATCTAGAGCCGTAGATCTATTTGATATTGTGGGATTAGAAGCTAAACGTTTACAAGCTTTCCCTCATGAAATGAGTGGGGGCATGCGTCAGCGTGCCATCATTGCCATGGCTCTGGCTTTAGATCCAGGTTTGATCATAGCTGACGAGCCCACTACAGCTCTAGACGTGGTCGTTCAAGACAAAATCCTGTCTAAGATCATGGAAATTCAACAAACACACAAAAGTTCCATGGTTTTTATCACTCATGACATATCAGTAGTAGCAGAAACCTGTGACAGAGTTTGTGTTATGTATGCAGGAAAGATCATGGAATACGGAACTGCTAGAGATATTTTTAAAGATGCACGACACCCCTACACTATGGGACTACAAAACGCTTTTCCCAGTGTAAAGCTGACTCAGATGGAACTAATATCTATTCCCGGCTATCCACCTGATCTAATCAATCCACCTTTAGGGTGTCGTTTTGCAGAAAGATGTCCGTTCGCAACGGAAATTTGTAATACAGAACAACCTTCCATGACAGAGATCAAGGAAGATCATTTTGCTTACTGTCATCATGTAGATAAATACCAAGAGTTCCGCGAACAAGCCAAAAAACGATCTACTTGGGATGAGGTCAAACAACGTCAAATGGAAGGCGAGGTGGTCTAACATGACAGAGCAATCTAACAACGGTACCGTTATTAATGTCCGTGCATTAAAAAAATATTTTCCAGTGGGCGGTGGTTTATTAGATACTCTTCTAAAGAGAGAACGGAAATACGTTAGGGCGGTAGATAATGTGACCTTTGATTTACATCAAGGGGAAATATTGGGAATTGCCGGTGAAAGTGGTTCCGGAAAAACCACCACCGGTGAATTGATCACCCAATTACAGACTCCCACATCCGGGAATATTTATTATAATCATAAAGATCTTACTAAACTGTCTAAATTGGAGTTAGATGAGTTTCGCAAAAGGTGTCAGATGATCTTTCAAGACCCTTACGAAACTCTCAACCCTAGATTCACGATTAAAAGGGCTATTGAAGAACCTTTGAGGATTCACGGTTGGAAAAATGAAGGGGCACGACACGAAAAAGTGATAGAAGCCCTTACTAAAGCGGAACTTCGCCCACCAGAAGATTTCATGCATAGATTTCCCCATGAATTAAGCGGTGGACAAAGACAAAGGGTGGCCATTGCAAGGGGTATAGTATTGGATCCAGACATTTTAGTAGCTGATGAACCAGTGTCCATGCTCGATGTGTCAATTAGAGCCGGAATATTAAACTTATTAAAAGATCTCAGTGACGATATGGGGCTGTCAATGATTTACGTGTCCCACGACCTGTCTACCATCAAATACATCTGTAACAGGAGTATGATCATGTATCTAGGAAAAGTTGTGGAGATGGGGCCTACAGAGCAGGTGATGGACAATTCAATCCACCCTTATACACAGGCATTAATTTCAGCAGTTCCCCTGCCAGACCCCGATGAAAATAGAGAAGGGGCTGAAATCAAAGGAGAGATACCAGATCAAATAAACCTTCCCCAGGGATGTAGATTTGTTCCTCGCTGTCTTCAAGCTATAGATGAGTGCCATGAGCGTGAACCAGAATTGGTACAGGTAAAAGATGATCAAGGAGAAGGTGGACATTTCGCCGCATGTATCCATGCTGAAAAGAACAATCAGTAAACCGATAATCAAAATCAATCAACTATAATCAATCAGTAACAATCAATCAGACATACCAGCCAATTTTAATAACAATAAAAAACAGCGCTGAACACCTATATGGGCATTCTGGGGATCAAACCACTCATTCAAAGTGTGGGCGTTTCCGCCCTGACCCCCTCCAGATATGCATACAGCCGGGACACCTTTGCTAATAGGGATATTGGCATCAGTGCTCCCGGCACTTTTAAGCTTAGGTCGGATACCTACAGCCCTAGTAGCATCATGAGCTGCTCGAACAATATAGTTTGAACTGTCCTGCCAAGCTGTGGGACGGTCTCCTACCAATTTCACTTCCACTTTTAAGCTGCTGCTTCTAGTAGAACGATTTTCCTGCTGTCTGGCTTGCTCAACTATGTCCAATACCTGGCGCTCCAGTTTATCCAGCTCGTCTTTACCATTAGAACGCATATCCACCAACATAGTAGCTTGGGAAGCAATGGTATTCACTGAAGTACCACCATCTATTAAACCCACATTATAAGTTGTTTTAGGTTGTTCAGGCACACGCAAATTAGAGATGCTGTTAATGGCCCTACCCACAGCATGGATAGCGCTGGGATTTCCAAAAGCCCCAAAACTGTGTCCACCTGGGCCTTGATAAGTTATATTATACCTTTTACTCCCTGTGCCACTATAGACTATCCCAGAATCTCCCATGCCCGTACCATCAATCGCCACCACATATTTTGCCCCAGGATATCTGTCCATAAGATAACGAGAACCTCGCAGATCCCCCAGACCTTCTTCACAGACATTGGCACAAAAGACTATGCCCCGTTCAGGCCTGATTCCACTGGCTTCAAAAGCTCTAATCACTGATAATTGAGCTGCCAAACTCCTGGAGTTATCAGAAATCCCTGGAGCGTACAGATAACCATTTTGCTCATCTCTTTTGACAGTGACATCAGTTTCCCGGGGAAACACAGTGTCTAGATGTGCCATGGTTACCACACCGGGAGCTTCCACATTATCTTCACCGTATAAAGTGCCAATCACATTCCCCGCTTCATCTATTTCCACATCATCCAGTCCCAACTGTGTCATCATTTTATGATAATACTGCGCTCTCTCTTCTTCCTCAAAAGTAGGAGCTGGAATTTCACAAAGTTTTATTTGCTCCTCAAGAGTTTTATCGGCATCTTGTAAGATAAAATCCATGGCATTAGCTACTCGTTGATTCCTCAGTAACTGCTTATAAGTTAAACTCAAGTTTAATCCCCTCCTGAGTTGCTATTTTCCATGTCTCTAATATCTTTAGAGAACATCTCCAGTTCTGTACGCTGCGTCCACCCCGTCTTTGTCCAAAATTCCACAGCTCTGTCATTTTCCCTGTACACAAACAGATGGCACTTGTCTATTCCCGCTTCGCGGAGCCGAAACAGACACTCATCTACCAGCCAGTTGGCGATTCCTGTTCCTCGAAATTCTGGAACTACGGCCAAATGGTGCAAGTAGCCGCGTCTTGCATCATGACCACCCATAATAGTGCCGATTACTCTGCCTTCACATTCGGCCACTAAGCTTGTGCCGGGATTACGGGATAAGAACCTAAAAATACTCTCTCTGGAATCGGCATCACTGAGAGTGATCCCTGGAACTTGATCCCATAGTTCCACAGCTTCGTCATGATCATTCATGGTCATTTCCCTGATGGTTACGTTCTCCAAGGTGATGTTCAATGGCAACTCCCCCTAAGCTGATCATATTGTAAATATTAGATAGCTGTAAACCTTCAATTTCACTCTCAAAACTTCGGTTTGGTACATCTAAAACTCATAAACAGTCGAATTAGAGCTCCCTGATCAACTGCTCATCCGTGAGCATGATCAGCAAATAACGTCCTGTTATTTGGCTCTAATTCTCCTGTTTACTCGTTAAGATGTACTGTCAAACCTGCATAATACGTTCAATTGAAGGTGTTACAGCTATCGGTATTTAACAGATTATTATACGTTCTAGTGGAGAATATGAGCAAGTGTTTGTACACTTGCTCATATCTATTATATAGCATCCTTTTCCAGAAATTCAACCAGTTCCCAGGGGAGCTTTGCCACTTCCACACCGGCAGAACTTAAAGCATCTACCTTAGATTGGAAGGTACCTCTTCCTCTTTCAATAATTGCCCCAGCATGGCCCATGCGCTTTCCAGGGGGAGCGCTTTTACCGGCTATATAAGCGTATACCGGTTTAGTCATTTCAGACTTGATGTATTCTGCAGCCTCTTCTTCCGTGGTTCCACCAATTTCACCGACCATGACCACTCTCTTGGTGGCAGGGTCCTGTTCAAACCGCTTCAGCATATCCACAAATTCAGATCCCACAACTCGGTCACCGCCTAGACCGACCACAGTACTCTGTCCGATACCGGCCTGACTCAATCCCTGTGCGATCTGATAGCTCAAAGTCCCACTCCGGGCTACAAGACCAGTCTCTCCTGCTTTATAGCTCCGGTTAGGCATGATTCCCAGTTTACTCTCACCAGGGGTAATGACACCAAAAGTATTGGGCCCGACCACGGTAGTACCCCGCTCTCGAGCAAAAGCCATGACTTCCATGGCATCCTGTACAGGTATGTGTTCAGTAATAATGGCCACCAGATCCATTCCTGCATCTACGGCTTCAAACACGGCATCTTTGCCAAAAGGAGCCGGAACCATGATGATGGAAACATTAGCACCTGTTTTCTCTACAGCGGCAGCCGCACTGTTAAAAACGGGAACACCTGCGACCTCTTGACCACCGCGCCCTGGCGAAACTCCTGCTACCACATTACTCCCGTATTCAAGCATCTGTTCAGTGTGAAAACTTCCCTGATGCCCTGTAATCCCCTGAACTAAGATTTTACTGTCTTTATTTAGTAAGATAGCCATTATCCATCAACTCCTTTCCCGTGAGAAGCCAGCTCTACCGCTTTAGCCGCGGCTTCTCCCATATTACGGTAAGCCGAAATACCGTGCTGTTTCAAAATATCTATGGCAATATCGTCATTGGTACCGATCAATCTAATTACCAGGGATACTTCTATTCCCATCTCCTGCTTAACTTGGACCAGGGCATTGGCCACATCGTCACATCTGGTGATACCGCCGAAAATATTAATAATTACAGAATTGGGATCTGTGGACAGCAGTATTTCCAGTGCTTTCTTAGTAGGTTCTACACTGGCTCCTCCACCGGCATCCAAGAAATTGGCGGCTTTCCCGCCGTAGTGTTCAATCACATCCACTGTAGCCATTGACATACCAGCACCATTGGCCATTATAGCGATATCTCCCTCGAGCTCCACAAAAGACAGCCCGATCTCTTCCACCTGCTGCTCTAGAGGTGTTTTTTCACTGACCTGAGGTAAATCTTTGTGCCTAAACACAGCATCATCGTCTATGGTCATTTTACCATCACCAGCTATCACCCGCTCATCGCCAGTTACAACCAATGGGTTTATCTCCACAAGTTCAGCATCATAGCGAGTAAAGGTATCGTATAGTTTGGCAATTACTTTCCCCAACTGTTTACCCACATCTTTGGAAAGGTTTAGCTTATCTACAATCTCTCGGGTAATGTAGGGAAGTACTCCCCAGCCCGGTTCGATATGGCGCTTAATGATCTTGTCATCAGGTACCTCTTCAATATCCACTCCACCTTCAGCAGATACCATAATCAGAGGTTTCTTGGCTCCGGTATCCACCGTAATG
>CAZKUS010000042.1:0-11545 GCA_964556025.1 uncultured Clostridia bacterium
ATTTTCTATTTATATAAAGAATTTAATTTATAACGGCTTACCAAAATATAGAAAACCTGTTAAGGTTGAGCACTGGTAAAGCAGATGTAAAGGAGGAATTTAATGAACAGATATGCGGTCTATCACAGAGAGAAGTCGGAGTACTCATATCCCTTAGACCAAAACACAGTAGTTATTAGACTTAGGACAGCCAAAAATGATGTTGAACAGGTAGAACTATTTTACGGCGACAGGTTTTGTAGAAACAAACGTACTAAAACTCAACGAATATCTATGGAACTGCAGTCAACTGACGGATATTTCGATTACTATGAAGTGATTTTATCAACAAAATTGAGAAGAATTTGCTACTATTTTCGCTTGAATGATGGAGAGGAGCTATTGTACTTCTTCCCCCACGGATTTCAGCAAACGGTGCCAGAAGAAAGAAACAAACTTTTTCAAATACCTTACATTTGTCAAGGGGATCTGTTTGTAACTCCAGAATGGGCCAAAGGGACAGTGTTTTATCAAATTTTCCCTGACAGGTTCAATAACGGTGATCCCAGTAATGACCCCCAAAGTACGGCGTCGTGGGATAGTACTCCTAAAGGATCTTTAGATCAGTTTGGTGGTGATTTGCAGGGGATTATCGATAAGCTGGATTATTTAAAAGAATTGGGAATAGGTGGAATTTATTTAACGCCTATTTTTTTGGCTAATACCAATCACAAATACGACACAATAGATTATTTTGAGATCGATCCCCAATTTGGTAGTAAAGAAAAACTATCAGAACTGGTAGAGAAAGCTCATGAAAGAGGGATTAAAATTATTTTAGATGCGGTATTAAATCACAGTTCAGATCAGTTTTTTGCCTTTCAAGATGTTAAACAAAATGGAGAAAATTCTCGCTACCGAGACTGGTACGAAATTCATAACTTTCCCGTGGATCCCAGTATACCTAACTATGAGTGCTTTGCCTATGTGGGGAGTATGCCCAAATTGATGACCCAAAATAAGGAAGTGCGCGATTATCTAATTAGAGTTGGAACTTATTGGATAGAAGAATGTAATATTGACGGCTGGCGCTTAGATGTGGCCAATGAGGTTGACCACGCATTTTGGAGAGAATTCAGGAATGCAGTAAAAGAAATAAAGCCCAAAGCGTTAATTGTCGGTGAAGCTTGGAATGACTCATCTGCCTGGCTGCAGGGTGATCAGTGGGATTCTGTGATGAATTACATATTCACCAGGGCAGTGATCGAATTTATGGCAGCAGACACAATTACAGCAGAGGAATTCAGTAATACTATGGGGAAACTAGAAAGTATGTATCAAAAACAGGCACAAGAAGTACTATTCAATTTGTTGGACAGCCACGATGTCCCCAGGTTTTTACATGAAACTGGAGAAGATGTAGACAAATTAAAACTAGCCAGTATGTTTCAATTCACTTATAAAGGTGCTCCGATGATCTATTATGGTACTGAAGTTGGCATGACAGGTGGAGACGATCCATTGTGCCGTAAAGGTATGATTTGGGAACATAAGCGGCAAAATCACGAACTGTTTAATCATTATCAAAAGCTGATAAAGATTAGAAATGAACATCCAGCTCTTCAAATAGGTGATTTCCGCAGTGCTTATGTTGACAGCGGCCGCAATTTATTTGGTTTTGTTAGAAGCCATAAAGAAGAGCGGATTTTTGTGCTGCTAAACAATAGTAGTAAGTATCGCACTGTCACAGTTGAGCTGTCGGGTTTTCCAGAACATGTGATTGATCTGTATACGGATACAAGTTATAGGCTTAAAAACCGGGAACTTACGATAAATCTTTTGCCTAAAAGTGGTGTGATCATTAATTAATGACTTCTCAAAGATAAAGCAGTGGACTTTCTATTAATTTTTTGCAAGTTGATAATTTTTTAGTGTTACTGTGCAAGCGATTGCCTTAAATCAGTACAGATAAATTGTTAGAAAAGTAGAAAAAAACAGTAAAACCGGGTTTTGTAGCATATCAAACGGTATTTAATATCTAAAAAATAATAAATTTTAGCAAAATTACCCTTTCGAACTGGAAAAAAGATGTGATATACTAGACTCAAAGCGCAAGCGCTTGCACAAGTACTCACTACTTAATTGACTAAAAAAATGACTTCGGCCAATTGGCACGTTATTGGGAGGTGTATTGATGCAAAGTTTTATTACGGAAAATGGGGTTAAAGTGTACAGATATGGTAACCCCATTGTTTCAGGAGCTGTTTCAGCAGAACTAATCCAAGATGAACTAACTCATGATTTGAATTTGCATTTTGATCAGAATAAAGCGATTATCACTTTTGATTTAGAAGAAAATGATGAAGTTTACGGTTTAGGCGGCAATTTAGGTGGTATTAATAAAAGAGGTAAGCTTTACGAGTCCTACTGTAACGATGCGCCGGATCACACTGAAGAAAAGACTAATCTGTATTCAGCTCATAATTTCTTTATTATTTCTGGGTCTGTTAACAAAGGTTATTTTATTGATTTTCCTTCTAGAATTTTGTACGATATCGGTTTTACTCATAAAGATACTTTTAGCATGGAGATATTTGGTCATGATTTTGATTTATACGAAATTGACGGCGGAAGTTTACAAAAAATATGTGAGAATTTTCTGTATACAATTGGGAGAGCTTACATACCTCCTAAATGGGGTTTTGGATATTTTCAGAGTCGTTGGGGTTATAGAGACCAACAAGAGATTAGGGAAGTAAAAAATAATTTTGATTTTTATGATATTCCACTGGAAGGTATTTTTTTAGATCTAGATTATATGGAAGATTATAAGGATTTCACTATTTCCGAAGTCAGGTTTCCTGATTTTAGTAATCTAGTAACTGAATTCAAAAAAGAGGGTCTTCGGTTAATTCCTATCATAGATGCTGGCGTCAAAATAGAAAAAGATTATGAAATATACGAGCAGGGTGTTGAGAATGATTATTTTTGTTTGGATGAAAACGATACCCCTTATGTAGCAGCAGTTTGGCCGGGGAAAGTTCATTTTCCGGATTTCCTGAATGAGGAAACACAAAAGTGGTTTGGTTATAAATATAAATATTTAACTGATATGGGTATCGAGGGCTTCTGGAATGATATGAACGAACCAGCAATATTTTACGATGAAGATTCGCTGCAGCAAGCTATTGATAAGGCCTCTGCTTGTCAAGGAAAAAATTTAGATGCACATACTTTTTTTGATCTAAAGGACAAATTTAGTGAACTTCTCAATAATTCTAGATATTATCAAAAATTTTATCATCAGATGAACGGTGAAAAAGTTAGAAATGATCAAGTGCATAATTTATACGGATCTTTGATGACCAAATCCGCAAATATTGGCTTGTCTCAAATTTTGGAAAATAATAGATTTTTACTTGTTTCTCGAGCTTCAGATATAGGGATGCACAGGTATGGAGGGATTTGGACCGGAGACAACAGTTCCTGGTGGTCCCACTTGGATCTAAATATTAAAATGATGCCCTCTCTAAATATGTGTGGCTTTTATTTCTGTGGGGCTGATGTTGGAGGTTTTGGAGACGATTGTACTGGAGAACTGCTTATTCGTTGGCTGCAGTTTGGTGTTTTCACACCGTTTTTGCGAAATCACTCTGCCATAGACACTAGAGCTCAGGAACCATACGCTTTTCAATCTGAAGTGACTGATATTTCTAAAAGCATAATTGAATCTAGGTATAGTTTACTTCCGTATCTATACTCGGAATACATGAAGAGTGTCACAAATTATCGAATGTTGTTTAAACCTTTGGCTTTCGAGTACAGAAATGTCTATGCCAAGCAGGCCGAAGATCAGCTGTTTTTCAGTGATCAGTTGATGTTAGCTCCTATTACTCGCCCCAATCATACGGGCAGATATGTTTATCTACCTGAAACCATGGTGGAAGTAAATTTTCAAACAGATGATATAGATTTGCAAATTAAACAGGCAGGTATCGATTATTTAGATTATCAACTGGATGATTTCAAGTTCTATCTTAGGCCTAACAGTATAGTTCCTTATGTTAGTCCATGTCGAAATGTGGATTCCTTGGATAAAACAGAGGTTAAGTTTATGGCTTTTGTCGATGAAGAGGCGGAGTACTCTTTGTACGATGACGATGGTGTTACATTTGGTTTTGACCGTGAGGAAAGTTATTCTACCAATATTAAAATCACTAATGATCTTGGTGAATTTTCAGTAATAGTAGACAATGATAATCCTGAAATTTGTGAATTAAGTATAGTTATTGTCGATTCTAATGGCAATATGCAAAAGAAAAAAGTTGAACTCTAAGGTGGGTAAATATGGACAAAAGATCTAGCGGAATTTTACTTCATATATCCTCATTACCGGGGAAATACGGTATAGGTGACTTTGGAGAATCTGCTTACAATTTTGTAGATTTTTTGGAGACAGCTGGACAGAGGTATTGGCAGATACTTCCTTTAGGGGTTACCAGTTATGGGGACTCTCCATATCAATGTTTTTCTGCATTTGCCGGGAATCCGTATTTCATTGATTTGGATGAATTTATTGAACAGGGATATCTCACTGGGCGTGATATAGAGAGAATGGAACTAGGGGATGATCCAAGCTGTGTAGATTACGGTTTGTTGTACAAAAATAAGATGAAGCTATTAAGGATGGCTTATGAAACCGGCAAACAAGAGCTGGGTAATGAACTGTACAACTTTTACAAACAGCATAAGGATTGGCTGCGAGAATTTGCAGTTTATATGGGTATTAAAGCGAAAAATGGAAATTTGTCTTGGATGAAGTGGAGTGCAGAATATAGACATGTAAATTCTAAATCAGTGCGTGAGTTTGAAGTCAATAACGAAGAAGAAATTTATTTTTGGGTATTTACTCAATATTTCTTCTTTAAACAATGGCTTCGGCTAAAACAGTATGCCAATGAAAAAGATATTCACATTATTGGAGATCTGCCCATTTACGTAGCCGAAGATAGTGCTGATGTTTGGGGAAATCCGGAGATATTTAAGTTGGACAGTTCGCTTAAACCTACCACAGTCTCTGGCTGTCCGCCGGATGCTTTTTCTGATACAGGTCAACTGTGGGGAAATCCTGTCTACAATTGGGAAGTGTTAGAAGAGCGAGGTTATGATTGGTGGCTCAAGCGGATAGAGCACAGTTTTAAACTGTATGATACCCTGCGCATTGATCATTTTAGAGGTTTTGAATCTTTTTGGGAGATAAATTCTGGTTCCGAAACTGCAATTAACGGGCAGTGGACAAAAGGTCCTGGGATCAAGTTGTTTGATGAGATTAAAGCACAATTGGGAGAGTTAGATATAATCGCCGAAGATTTGGGATTTATTACGGAAGAAGTACGAGAATTAATAAATAAAGCTGGGTACCCAGGTATGAAAGTACTACAGTTCGCTTTTGACTCCAGAGAAGAGAGTGATTATCTACCCCACAATTACGATAAAAATTGTGTCGTTTACACTGGAACCCACGACAATCACACTGCCATGGGCTGGTTTGACAATGTGAGTAAACAAGACTTTATTTATGCGGTCAATTACTTGAAATTGAATTACGATGAAGGCTTGAATTGGGGCTTTATCAGAGGAGCTTGGAGCTCTGTGGCTTATCTGGCTATAGCTCCCTTACAAGACTTTTTGGGTTTGGGAGATGAAGCTAGATTCAATGTTCCTTCTACCATTGGAGGAAACTGGACCTGGAGAGTTAAGAGTGAACAGCTCACAGAGGGACTGGCTCAGAAAATTCACCGTTTAAATCAACTGTATGGGAGGTAGCTCAGTATGGAATGGATTGCTGACAGAATGAAAATGAATGCTATGAAAGAATACGGACAAGAGTTAGAACTTTGCAGTGTTAATGAAAAATACAATGTGCTCGCTAAAACTGTTATGGAAGAGATCATTCCACAGTGGATAGACTCAAAAAATAAATTTAGAGACAAAAAGCAGGCCTGCTATCTATCAGCTGAATATTTGATAGGAAGAGCTCTCAAAAATAATTTGATCAATTTAAAGGCCAAAGATCAAGTGCATGATATTCTGTCTGATCTGGGGATTGATTTCAACGACTTAGAAGAAGCTGAAGAAGATGCCGGTTTGGGTAATGGAGGTTTAGGACGTTTGGCTGCCTGTTTCCTGGACTCAGCTGCTACTAAAAGCCTTCCAATGGATGGATATGGTATCAGATACAAATACGGGATTTTTAAACAGTATTTTGAGGAAGGATTTCAAATTGAACAAGGAGATGACTGGACAACTTATGGTGATCCCTGGTCTATTCGAAGGGATTCACAAGCTGTAAAAGTGTCCTTTGCCGAACAAGAAGTTTTAGCCGTACCTTATGATATTCCCGTGGTGGGATATGATCAGAAAACCATCAATACACTGCGGTTATGGCAATCGGAAGCTATCGAAGAATTTGATTTTCGAGAATTTGACAAACAAAATTACGATTTAGCTGTAAAAGAGAGAAATAGAGCGGAAGCTATCTCGAAAGTTCTCTACCCCAATGATTCCACAGATGAAGGAAGAAAGCTAAGGTTAAAACAGCAGTATCTGTTCGTGTCAGCTACACTCCAAGATCTGTTGAGAAAGCATAAAGCTCGTGGTCACCCACCACAGCAGTTTCACGATTTTCACAGTGTCCAGTTGAATGACACCCATCCGGCAGTGGCCATACCAGAACTTATGAGACTGTTGACCAGCCAAGAGCAGTTGTCTTGGGATAGGGCTTGGGAAATAGTGGTAGAGTCTTTTGCCTATACTAATCACACATTGATGGCCGAAGCTTTAGAAGTGTGGCCGATTCATCTGTTTAAAGAAATCCTTCCCGAAATTTATCAGGTTATTGTCAAGATAGATAAACAGTTGAGACAAGAGCTGCAGGATAAAGGTGTTCCCAATACTGAACAGAAAAATTACCGCATTATCAGCGGTGATTTGATCAAGATGGCTTGGTTGAGCATTTATGGCAGCAAATCTACCAATGGAGTGGCACAGCTACATACCAGTATTCTCGCTGATCAACAGTTGAATCATTGGTATCAGCTGTATCCGGAACGATTTAACAATAAAACCAATGGAATCACTCAAAGAAGATGGCTACTTCAATCTAATCCTGAACTATCAGAGTTAGTATCAGAGCTGTTGAATTCCCGTGAATGGATTACGGACTTGACTCAATTGAAACAACTAGAGCGGTACGCACAAGATAAACAGGTTTTAGATAGATTTTTACAGATCAAACAAACTAAAAAAAATCAATTGGCTGATTATATTGAAAGAATGGAAGGAGAGGCCTTGGACCGCAACTCCATTTTCGATATTCATATTAAGAGAATTCATGAGTACAAACGCCAACTATTGAAAGCGTTTTATATCTTAGATCTGTACTATCAGTTGAAACAGGATAGAGAATTGGATATTTACCCGCGTACGTTTATATTTGGCGGAAAAGCTGCTCCGGGCTATTTTAGAGCTAAAGCAGTAATTAAATATATAAATGAGATTAAAAAGCTGGTCAATAATGATAGTGATGTAAATGACAAAATCAAGGTGGTTTTTGTGCAAAATTATAGGGTTTCCTATGCTGAAAAATTATTTCCCGCTGCTGATATATCTGAACAAATTTCAACAGCCGGATACGAGGCTTCAGGAACTGGTAATATGAAGTTTATGTTAAACGGAGCCCCTACAGTGGGGACTTATGATGGGGCTAATGTGGAAATTGTAGAAAAAGCCGGAGCAGAGAACAATTTTATCTTTGGTTTGACTGTAGAAGATATACAAAATATTAAAGCAAACTACGATCCAGTTATGGAATGCAGACAGACTCCTGGGCTGGAAAAGGTTATTAATACTTTGATAGATGGTACTTTTGATGATGGTGGGACGGGTATGTTCCGAGAACTGTACGATTCAATATTTACAGGTGCCAGTTGGCATCCACCGGATCAGTTCTTTGTTGTTAAAGATTTTGCCAGTTACAGAGAAATTCAAAAACAGGTGGACTTGGCCTATAGAGATAGAATGGATTGGGCCGAGAAAAGCTGGTTGAATATCTCTAATGCCGGTGATTTTAGTTCTGACAGAACTATAGAACAATATGGTGAGGAAATATGGGATGTTGATAAAGCATGACAAACATATTTTTTAGGGGGTGTTAGTAAGTATATAACCAAAATATTACGTTAGTGCTAACCGGTTTATTAGCTGTAAGGTGATTTTAAGTTGAGGAACAAATAGTTTTAAAAGGGGGAAGATTTAATGAAAAAATTGTTCATTTTAATGTTGATGGGTTTATTGATGGTGTCTGTGACAGCTTGTGGTGACGATGAAGCTGAAGCTCCAGAAGAGGAACCTGGCGAGGCAGAAGGTTTGGAAGGTTCTATCTCCATGGCTATTGATGGTGAAAGTGAAGCGGAAGTTGAATACTGGGAAGGAATCAGAGATGAAGTATTAGAAGAACATCCAGATGCTGAAATTGAACTAATCGAAATGGATTTAATGGATCACTTAGAAGTTATTGACGACACTGATCCCACTAATGAAGATGTGGCAGATGTCATTCCATTTCCCGATGATAGAGTTCATGGTTTAGATGCCAATAATGCTTTAGCACCTGTAGATGCAGAGGCAATGGCTGATAGTGTTGATGGTTACGATCAAACAGACTTTGAAGAAGGTATTAGTGATATGATGGAAATAGATGGTGAACATCTTGGATTTCCATTTGACATTGAAACTATGATTTTGTTCGCCAATAAGGAAAATGCTGAAGAAGCTGATTTGGACTTGGAAGCAGATGCACCGTTTGAATTTACTGAAGACTTTGAATACGAAGATATGCTGGCAAATTTGACTGATGCTTGGTTTGCTATTCCATTTTTAAACTCTGCTGATATGGAATATCTGACTCAGGAAGATGACGGTACAGTTGACTCTGTGTTAGCTCAAGATTTTGAAGACTTAACTGAAGAACAGCAAGGTGTATTTGAAGCTCTGTATAGTTATTGGGAAGAACACCACGAAGCTGGAACTCCTTTATGGGATCAAGATGCAGCTCCTGGCTATATAGATGATAATTTTGCCACTGGTGAAGGAACTTCCATAGTACTGGAAGGTCCATGGTCTACACCAGATATGCTAGATATTGCTGGCGATCCTGACAACCTTGAAATCCTTCCCACTACAGATGTTGAAGTGAATGGCGAACCCTTGGTCCATTTCCAGAGCGGCTGGGGACTAGGTATAAATGCTCGCCTGGAAACTGAAGAAGAAGAAATGCAGTTGGCCAAGGAATTTATCCTTCATGCTGCTGATCCTGATAATGCCGTAGAATATTTTGAATCTACTGGAGATATTTTGGAAACTGCAGAACCAGAGACATATCAGGATGCTGGTTTAACCACAGCTGAAGAAGATACAATTGAAGCGGTATATGACTCCTTTGAAGAAGCGCCTACGTATCAACCTTCTCCAGAATGGGATCAAGTTTGGGACACCTGGACCAATGCACTTTTAGCTTGGGAATCTGAAGAACCCGATAGCGTGGAAGAAGCTTATGAAGAAGTACAGGCTTCCTTCGAGGCTATGTTGGCAGGATTTTAAATATTAGCTTGCTGATATGAAAATTTGGTTCACCTGATATCCTATTTTGTTTGTTTAGGGAAAGTTGGGAAATTCAACTATGTATTGACCTACCGACAAAATCTTGTTACCCAACTTTCCCTGTAAAATTAATAGCTGCGGGGGCTTTTATTATGGAAAAAATGACTTCTATTACAACGAAACAATTATATTTAATACTTATACCCAGTGCTGTATTGATTTTTTCCCTTTCTTTGGAAACTTTGTTGACAGTAAAAGATGCTGCTGTTTTTGAAGAATGGCTAGCCAGAGCTGATTTAAATGGTAAAGAACAGTTGAGTAGTCAAGAAGCCTTTGAAACTTTTGTGGTAGCTCATCTATCTAGTTATGTGTTTAAAATTATAGTCCCAGTAGCGTTGAGTATTCACAGTTATCTGGCTTATAAGAAGCTGCAAATTAATACTCTGTTTGTACTATTGTGGACTGTTTTAGTTGGAGGTAGCTTTTTATTTAACTTAATAGAGTGGGATTTTGAATCACTGTTTTACTATCTGAATTTAGGAGTGCACATTGTATTGATTTTTTCAATAGTATCTCTGTTTCAGTTTACTAATTTCAGACGTGAACATCATTAAAGGTGGGGATTACCTTGGTAAAATATCAAGAATTTCTGTATGATCATATTGGTAATCAATATAATAGAAAAAATGAATATATAAAAGATATTATCTCTGTACAAAAACAAATTCAAGATTCTGATGATGGAAATACAAAATCAGAGTTGAAATCGCAATTAAAAAATTTAACTAAAAATCGAGATAAACACCCTTATATTATAGAGTTAAATGAATTTAGAAACCAAGAGCGAAAATTCAAACGTGAATTGCGCAGGCAGAAGCGAGAATTTTATAAAACGTTGGATCGTAATATCCCGTTGAAATTAAAAAATCTAAAATCTAGACTTTTTGAAAATGAACAGAAAGTAGAGTTTTACGAACAATATATAGATTTGTGTTATGATGCTGAATTTGCCTATAAAGAAGCTAATTTTAACTTACAACACCTTCCGGAAATAATTGAGTTTTACCAACAAACTTATGATAATTTGCAGCAGGCAAAACGGGATTTGGCCCAGGTGGATAGAGAGCAAGAACAAGCTGGTAGGGAAAAATATAAAGCAGAGAAAAAACGTTTGAAATCTGAACTGAAACAAAATATTGCTAACTTAAAAGACAAGAGAAAACAAGGTTTAATATCGAAAAAGGCAGTAAAGGATGGTATTTCCGATCTAAAGAACCGTTATAAAGAACAGCTGGAATTAAAATCTTACGAGATACCTAAAAAAGGTTATCAAGAACTAATAAAAAAGTACAAGTTTGAGCTTGGAAAAACGGTACAAAATAAAATCGAAGTTCTGGAAGCAGATATAGCAGATATAAGAAGAAAAATACCTATCGAGACAATGCGCACAAAACCTGTAGTTGCACTCACCACATGGCCTATTCCAGGTTTGGGACAGATTTTGAATAATCAGTATTTGAAAGGTTTCTTGTTTTTATTAGTTACTTTTTTTATATATTTTGTCGCAATTCCCTATGCTCTGGGATATGGTAATTATCAGGGAGAAGGGATAGCAGGTTTGGTTACTTTGGGTGAGGACGCTCCTAGAATACATCAATCTATGATCTACTTGATAGAAGGAGTAGTGGCAATATTTTTACTCTTAATTGCCGTAGGTCTTTTATTGGCTTCCTTTAAAGACGTTTGGGGTGTGGAAAAAGGTAAACTGTGGGGAATCCGTCCTAAAAACTGGTATGAGGTAAAAAAAAGTTTGAGTATTGAAGGGTTCCCTTATTTAGTCACCTCACCAGCTTTTGCGATTATTATTTTTATAATTTTAGTTCCGGTAATTACAGTTTTCTTACTG
>CAZKUS010000043.1:0-11382 GCA_964556025.1 uncultured Clostridia bacterium
TTTGCTAGTAAATTTGTGAGTTGATACTTTATTAAGCAAGATTAAACAAATTATGTGAGTTTAATAACACATCTTGACGAGCAAACAAGAGATTTACAGTGACCCTTTAGTCGATGGTACTGCATCACCATCACCGGAAATCGCCACAGCTTTTTTTAAGCCCTGCCCCAATCCTTTAAATGAGGCCTCAGCAATATGATGAGGATCTTCTCCCGCCAGTTGCTTAAGATGAAGTGTAATTTTCGCTTCATTGACAAAGGATTTGTAAAACTCTTTGAACAGTACTACCTCAAAATTCCCCACCTTTTCAGAGGGAAATTCCAAGCCATACGACAGATGAGGTCTGCCCGACAGATCTACGGCTACCAACACCAAAGCTTCATCCATGGGAAGGTGTAAATCTGCATAGCGGTTAATGCCTTTTTTGTCTCCTAGTGCTTCATTGAAAGCCCTACCAAGTACCAAAGCCACATCTTCCACTAGGTGATGATCATCTATCTCAGTATCTCCTCTAGCATAGATATTTAAATCAAAACCACTGTGATGGGCAAACAATTTCAACATGTGATTCAAAAAATAGGCTGGGGTATCCACTTCACTCACACCAGTTCCATCCAGATTAATTTTCACTCTCACTTGAGTTTCCGATGTTTCACGACTTTGATCTCCTATTCTCTGCAGATTGTTTCTATCATTACTCATAGCATCAGCTCACCTCTTTAAAAATAGTCCAATTATAGTTCTATCTTAATAGTATTAAATTTATCAAAGGAACGTGTTATGCGGGGCTGATAATACATCTTAACGAGCAAATAAAAGATTTAAAGCAACCCCAAAAGATTGTCCACCAAACTACCGATCCGTTCCTGTTTTAACTGATAACTTCCTTTATTGGCAATCAATCTTGTGGTTATATCCATAATTTTTTCTCGCTCAACTAGATTATTCTCTTTTAATGTTTTTCCAGTAGACACTAAATCGACAATCACATCTGTCAAACCAATTAAAGGCGCTAATTCAATTGAACCGTTCAGCTTAATGACACTAACCTGTCTCCCGATACTTTGAAAGTATTTTTTGGTTATCCTGGGATATTTACTGGCCACTCTGTCATAATCCAAATGCTGTTTATCCTGTTCACTGGCTGTCACCATTTTACAGTAGCCGATTTTCATGTCCAGTAGCTCATAAAATTCTCCCCCTGATTCTTCAATAACATCTTTCCCGACTACACCTAAATCGGCAGCTCCGTACTGGACGTATGTGGGAATATCCATGGGTTTCCCCATAATAAAAGATACTCCGTTTTGTCTATCTGTGAAAATCAATTTGCGCTCATTTTCATTTACTTGCTGGCAGGGTATCCCCGCCTTCTCTAATAGGTCTAAAGTTTCATCCAAGATCCTGCCTTTAGATAGGGCAATTCTGAGCAAATCACTGTTTTGATTCAATTATACACCCTCCAATTCTCCTTCATTTTGCTTTTACTCCCACAGCTAATGCACTGGGTTTTATAATAACGCTGTTATATTCTGTTGTTGATAGCAATAAACACTTCAATTGAACATATTATGCGGTTTTGCTAGTACATCTTAATAAGCACTAAAGTTGTTCGTAAAATTCATCTTGTCCAGAAATATAGTAAAATTCATCCACTCCTTGCTGCTTTCCCTGTTCTTTCCCAGTTTTTCGGTCATTTTCAGCAAGTTGTACAAACACTCGTTTCCCATTTTTGCGAAGCTCTGCCGCTTTTGCCAATGCAGAGTCTTTTACTTCCCATTCGTAACTGATACATACCTTTGGCGTACGAGTCGGTAACATTTTTTCAGGCACAAGTTTTGCCAAACTGTCAAAAGAAAAGGCAAAACCAGTAGCTGGCAAATCCATACCGTAATTTATCATCAAATTGTCGTATCTACCACCACCGCACAGAGGGAAGCCTAATTTGCTAGAATATCCTTCCATGATAAAGCCAGTATAATAATCGCGCCTTCGCACCAGTGAAAGATCAAAGGTTACTCGATCCTGTAAATCGTAACCTTCTAAGATATCAAAAATTGTTTCCAACTCTGCTAATATATCTTCAACTTGGGGTAGGTTGGTCATCTCTCTGACCATCTGAACATTTTCTTTTCCACCACGAAATTTAGTGAGATCTTTCAGAAGTTCACGCTTTTCTTCCGAAGTTTCCATACCCTTAACTATTTGATAATATTTTACCAAATTATTTTCATTCAGTGCTTCCATAATTTGATGGCCTAGTTCCCCATTCACCTCTAAACTTTCAAGTAATTTATTCACGAATTGTAAATTACCAATACAGATCACAAAATCATCAATACCGATATTTTCTAAAGTCTCGGCCGCCATAGCCACAAGTTCAGCATCACCATAGGGAGCTTCACCCCCTACCAATTCTACACCTACCTGATATAGCTCTTTTTCTGCTGTCATGCTGTCATGACCAGACCTAAACACTTTTCCAGAATAACACAAACGCAGGGGTAAAGGATGTTGGTTATAGTATTTAGCTACCAATCTAGCTACTGATGGGGTGAAGTCAGGTCTGAGGACCACAGGGCGTCCTGTTTCATCATTGAATTGAAACATTTGACGTTCTATTGTTTTCCCTTTATGTACCGAAAACATGTCCGGATATTCAATAAAAGGCACTGCTACTTCATCATAAGACCACAGTTTAAATGTGTTCATTACTTGACTTTCTAAGCTTCGATATTTTTCCAATCTTTCAGGTAATGTATCACCCACTCCTGTAGGTGTTTGCAGTAAATTATGGTTCTGATTATCGGGTTTAAACAACCGTAACACTCCCTTCATCACATTAACTCATTAAAGTATTTTTCAGTCACTTGGTAAATTTTATCACGGTAGTTTACGGGAGTCAAGAAAAAGGGGATAAATGGTAACGCTTACATTTTTCCAAAACCCCTTCTTTATGAGTTGACTTATCAAAAGTCATATTGATATCAATATGACTTTTTTGAGAGATTTTGCAGTCTTGTTTTAACATTTTTCTTATAAGCTTCAACTCCAGGTTGGTCCACAGGGTTTACTCCCAACAAATAGCCGCTAGCAGCACAAGCTTTCATAAACAAGTAAAATGACAACCCCAAATAATAAGGTGTTTCACCAGAAAATGACCATATAATGTTGGGGACACCTCCCGAACTGTGTGCTTGTACGGTTCCCAGATGAGCTTGTCGATTAATCTCTTGAATAGAAGTTCCAGCCAAATAATCCAACCCATCATCATCTTTTTTTAGGGTGTCTAATTCCGGAAGTGTCAGATCTTGTTCACTGTCAAACCACATGGTTGTGGTAAATAGATGGCGCCTGCCATCTTGTATGTACTGACCTAAAGAGTGTAGATCAGTTGTAAAGTCAGCTCTAGCCGGGAAAATACCTTTACCATCTTTCCCTTCACTTTCACCATAAAGCTGTTTCCACCACTCTGTAAGATAACCAGCATAAGGATCGTAAGTCACCATTAACTCTGAACCGTAACCTTTTTGATATAAAATATGTCTGATCACTGCATATAGATATGCAGGATTATCTACCAGATCAGGTTCACTAGTCAAACGAAATCCGGTCTTAGCACCACGGATTAGTTCGAAAATATTAATTCCCGCAACTGCTATGGGAAGTAGACCCACAGGAGTCAAAACTGAATATCTCCCTCCGATCCCTTCTGGGACCACTAATGTCCTGTATCCTTCTTTCTCAGCCAGTTCCTTTAATGTCCCTTTATTTCTATCCGTGGTAGCTATAATCCTATTGCTGGCTTCTTCCCTGCCGTATCTGTCTTCCAAATATCTGCGCACTATTCGAAATGAGAGCGAAGGTTCTAATGTGGTCCCGGATTTAGAAATTACGTTTACATAAACCTCTTTTCCTTCTAAACTATTCAAGGTCTCTTTTATGTACCTGGGGGAAATGTTTTGACCTAAGAATAATATCTCGGGAGCGCTGTAGTCAGGTCGTAAAAACTCGATAGCAGCTCTAGCACCGAGATAAGATCCCCCAACTCCTATAACGACAAATACTTCGGCATCATTTCTGATTGAACGGGAAATATCTTGAATTTCCGTGCACCAATCTGCGAGTTCATCACTCAAAGGTAAATCAATCCAGTCCATAACCTCTCCACCAAGACCGGTTCTTTCGTGCAACTGTTCGTGTATATATTGTATGCTTTCACGGTAATGATCCAGTTCGTGTTGTTGTATGAAATTTTCACAGTATTCCCAGTTTAAACTACAGTCTTCATGTAACCAAGAGAACTTTGGTTCCATGCGAGTTCACCTCCCTAATTTAAATTGACAAACTTCTGGCCAATTCATAGATCTCGTAATTGGGTTCTTCAATTTTAGACAGTACTTGCTCAAAATCAACAGGAGTCAATTGGTTATATTTAATACCTATCATTTTATTTGATTTACCTTCTGCTAGTAAATCAACTGCTTTAGCACCTAAACGGCTCCCCAACATTCTGTCATAGGCAGTTGGAGTTCCACCTCGCTGAACATGGCCCAGAACAGTTACTTTATTGTCTAAGCCGGCCTTGATTTTAATCTCTTCTCCTATCTTATCTCCAGGACTTACTCCTTCTGCTACAATGATTATACTGTGTTTTTTACCACGTTCATACCCTTGTCTCAATCTGTCAATCACATGTTCCATATCATATTCAAATTCCGGTATCAATACTGATTCGGCGCCACCTGCCAATCCAGACCAAAGTGCCAAGTTGCCACAATCCCTTCCCATAACTTCTATGACGAATATGCGCTCATGTGATGTTGCCGTATCTCTAATCCGGTCAATAGCTTCAATTACTGTATTAAGTGCTGTATCAAAACCTACTGTTATTTCCGTTTCCGGGATATCATTATCTATAGTCCCCGGTACTCCAATAACTGAAACACCATATTTAGCTAGTTTTCCAGCTCCAGCAAAACTGCCGTCACCACCTATTACCACTAATCCATCTATATTATGTTTTTTCAAATTTTCAGCACTCTTTTTTTGACCTTCTTCTGTCATAAATTCTTCAGATCGACTGGTATGTAAAAAAGTACCTCCTCTATGAATAATATCGCCGACACTGCCCAATTCTAAATTTTCAATATTTCCATTAACTAGTCCGTGATATCCTTGATAAATTCCACTAACATTTAATCCCTGGTAAATTCCGCGCCGAACCACTGCTCTAGTAGTAGCATTCATACCTGGAGAATCTCCACCACTTGTGAGTACACCAATTTTTTTCAAAATTATACCTCCTTTCAAACATCCAAATAAAACTGGCCTTTTGATAATGGCACTGTTATTTTTTATTGTTATCAACATTCAACTTTAATTGGGCCTTGATAATAAATAAAATAATCCGTACAATCCTGCATCATTGCCTAATTCAGATAAAACCACAGTCTGTTGTGAGTTAAAATTGGAAGAATCGACCATAAAATCCTGCAAATACTTATGTATAGGTGCTAAAACAGCATCCCCACCTAAGGATACGCCACCTCCCAATACAATTCGTTCAAACTCTATCAGATGAATGATATTAGCTACGGCATATGCCAAGTAATACATAGAACTGTCAATTATCTTGCTAGCTTCAGCATTCCCTTGTTGAGCTAGTGTTATCACATCTTTAGCAGTAGTTTTCTTACCAAAAACAGAACTAGCATAATACTCTATAGCAGAACCGGAACTTTCTGTTTCCAGACACCCTATTCTCCCACAATTACATTTTCGACCGTGTTCAGGTCTAACTTGAATATGACCGATCTCACCCGAAAGTCCCAGTTCACCTCTCATGATTACATTATTTACAATCACTCCTCCACCTACACCAGTTCCCAAGGTGACCATTAACATATTATCAACATCTTTTGCTGCACCGTGTTTATGCTCTCCCCATGCTGCTATATTGGCATCATTTTCTACTACCACACAACAATCGTAGAGCTTTTCCAATCCTGGCTTTAAATTAACATCATAAATACCTAAGTTGGTTATCATAGGTATGATATCCCCCTGCTCTGGTACAAATCCGGGAATACCGATACCTATCCCTTTTACATCACTAACAGTTCCGCCAACCAAATTAATTAATACTTTTGTTTCATCACTTATTAATTCAATCAATTCATTTTCAGACTTTATATGGGAACTGGGACATTGATTTTTATCAAGTAAATTGCCATAATGGTCAAATACAGCACCTTTTAATGTCGTGGCACCCAAATCAAATGTAATATAGATACCAACACCTCCAATCAAACCATATTTTGCGGGCGATTTTTGTCCCGCGGGTCATTATATGTCTTCACCATGATGTTTGTTTTCGATAATAGTATAGCAAAATCCTTCCAAAATACAAAAAACCTGCCTATTAGGCAGGTTTGGTTTCTAAGTTGGTGGAGGCGGCGGGGCTCGAACCCGCGACCTCGTGAATGCCATTCACGCACTCTCCCAGCTGAGCTACGCCCCCATATATTGGTCACTCTTACTATGACCAATATATACTATAACACATCAATTAGTGTTTTGCAAGAGTGATCGGTCAAAATAACTTTTAATTATTCAGCATCAGCTAAAGCTTCGTCAACTGCATCTAAGATCGCTTCACTGGTTTCAGTGGCGTCAGTTACCGTATCAACTCCATCAGTTCCCTGATTTTCGATAATTTCACCAGGCAGATCATCAAATACAGGTTCGGCAAAGTCTTCGGTCTCGTCTTCTTCTACAATGTCGATATCAGCAATCTCACCACCATCAACATTAACTTCTACAGTAACAGGACCTCCATATCCTTCACCTGTTCCTTCATAGGTACCATCTTCTAAGCCTCCAGCGGCTTCTTCTCCATTGCCACAACCCGCAAATACTAGCATGGCTCCTAAAACCATGAAAAGTACTAACTTAGTCATGTTTCTCCCCCCCCCTTTTCAAAAACTAATTTACACATATAATGTTAATACAGCAACAATATTAACATATTCAACTAGTAAACTATAACACTTGGTTAACCTGTAGTCAATAATAATTTGATATGGCTAAAGACTATTTTGCCGCGAAAAGTAGGGGGTTATTCAGTTTGGCTAAATTTTAATTGAATTAGTAATTGCTGTTATAGCAATTCGAAATCAATTTGAGTTTCTTGTTTGGAAACTTTTATAACTTTTATCTCCACTTGATCACCAATACGATAAGTTTTCCGCGTCCTCTCACCTATAAGGGCGTATTTTTCTTCATCAAAGTAGTAGTAGTCATCTATCATGGAACTGACATGAACCAAACCTTCTACCAAATTCTCTAGTTCCACAAATATTCCAAATGAGGTCACAGAACTTACAATTCCTGTGAATTCATCACCGATATACCGTTCCATGTACTCTGCCATTTTGTAATCAATAGATTCGCGTTCAGCTTCAGTAGCTTCCTGCTCTCTAAGTGAAGATTGGTAAGCAATATCCGCCAATTTGGTTTTCAATTTTTTCTCTCGCGAGGATTTGATGTCACCTTTTTGTATCAGCTCTCTCATAACTCGATGTACTATTAGATCCGGATATCTTCGAATAGGTGAAGTAAAGTGAGTATAGTACTGAAACGCTAAGCCGAAATGTCCTAAACTTTCTGAAGCATACCTTGCTTGTCGCATTGACCTCAACATCATAGTACTAATAGCGCGTTCTTCTCTTTTCCCTTTGGCCTGTTGCAAAAGTTTTTGAAACTCAACAGGATTTTGTTCTTCATCATCATTTTTAGGCAGATAATATCCTAACTTGGAGACAAAATTCCTGAAAGTGGCAACTTTTTCGTCTTCCGGTTGTTCATGAACCCTATAAATGAAAGGTATGTCTTGGTTATAATGATGTTCTGCTACTACTCTATTCGCTAGTAACATAAACTCTTCAATCAGTTTTTCTCCTGGACCTCTTTCACGCTTCTTAATAGTTTCTGGTTTTCCTAAATCATCCAATACCACTTCGGGTTCATCGAATTCAAAATCAATTGCTCCACTTTCAAATCTATCATGTCTCAACTTTTCTGCTAGTTCTTTCATCTCAAATAACATCCAAGCCACATCGGCATACCGTTCTTCGAGATCTTCATCACCAGCAAATAGGGTGTTCACTTCTCCGTAAGTTAACCTATAATTACTTTTAATTACACTGGGAGTCAATCTGTAATCAGCTATTTCCCCCGCAGGAGTAAGCTCAATAAAGGCACTCATGGCAAGTCTTTCGACTCCAGGATTTAAACTACAGATATTATTGGATAATTTAGGAGGCAACATGGGAATAACACGGTCTACCAAATAAACACTAGTACCCCTATTGCGAGCCTCTTTGTCCAAAGGTGTGCCCTCCTGCACATAGTAGCTTACATCGGCAATGTGAACTCCTACTTCTAAGTTTCCACTATCCAACATCTCCAAAGAAACGGCATCATCTAGATCTTTGGCATCACTACCGTCTATGGTAACAGTGGGAAGACCCTGAAGTTTTTCCCTACCTTGATAATCTTTACTCGAAATCTCATCAGGTATTTCCTCAAGTTGCTGAATTACTTTTGGGGGATAATCTTCTTGAATACCAAATTTATTTACAATGCTCTCTATATCAACTCCTGGGTCTTCGGGATTACCAATCACCTTAATGATTTCTCCTTCAGGATTTTTGCCTGGAGAATCAGGCCAGTCAGTAATACTTGCTACGACTTTTTGGCCATTTTTAGCTGCATTACTGTTATCTTTGTGGATGAAAATATCTTGAAAAAATTTATCATTATCGGGAATTACGAAACCGAAATTTGCATTTTTATCAAAAGTTCCTACAATTTCACTCATCCCACGTTCAATAATGCGCACTACTTCACCTTCGGGTTTTTGGTTTAAACGTTCTTCTTTGTGGATTCGCACTAACACTTTATCACCATGGAGTGCTCCATTAAGACTTTTAGGGCTTAAAAAAACATCGGAATTTCCAGGTTTATCGGGGAGTAAAAATGCAAATCCTTTCGAATGACCTTGTATTACCCCTACCTGTAAATTCATACGTTCAGGTAGCCCGTAATATCCATACCTGGTCTTAACAATCTGCCCATCGCGTGTCATTTTCTTAATAATTTTTTTAAATCTTTTAGTCTGTTTGGGGTTCGAAATTTTAAACTCATCTTTTAGTTCTTGAAAAGTCATGGGCTTATAAGCATCTGTTTTCATAAATTCGATAATTCTATCTCTAAGTATCATATAACCACCTCGTTCTCATCACTCTTTATTTTCATAACTTAATATTTATCATTAACAAAAACCTGGGGTTATAACCCCAGGTCATCGGAATTTTCTTTCATAGCCGTCAATGCCACGTCTATAAACTCCTCTAAATCTATTCCTAATTCTTGGCAGCCGGCAATTTGATATCTTTTTGCTCCTCTTGCAAAAGAAGTTTCATCATATCTGTTCATCACAAAATCTCTGTCAATGGACTTTAAAGATTTATCAGGGTGGATCAAGGCAGATGCAACTATCAAGCCAGTAACGGGATCTACGCAGTATAGGGCTTTATCTAGAGAGGTTTCTCTTGGTAGTCCGTGTTCATCATTGTGACGCTCTACTGCTTGACAAAATTCATCGTCAAAGCCGCGCCCTTTTAACATTTCAGCACCTTTTTTACTATGTTGTTCTGGGTTATCATGGGTTTCTTCAAAGTCAATGTCGTGGAGCAAACCAACTACTTCCCATTTTTCGCTATTTTCCCCCAACTTTTCCGCTAATTTTCCCATAACTTTAGATACTGCTATAGAGTGTTTTACAAGGTTGTCTGTTTGTATATACTCCTGCAATAAGTCGCGCGCTTCTTCTTTATTCATGCAGTCCTCTCCCTTCTAAATTTAATATTCATAATATTAAGTCCCTTACATTCACCTATGTAACTAATTCACTCTGTTACTACCTGTTCGCCCCTTTAAACATATTACTTTAATTAATTATAACAGATCACCACAGATGACTTAAAAATCTCTCAACTTCCTGATAAAGGCTTGTCCTTTCAATATCCAAAGTTACAATGTGTTTCGACCGTTTTAGCTCCAATAATCTCTTGAATTCTCCTTGAAGTCTTTTATATATATACTGTCCACTTTCTGTTCTAACAGTTTTATCTTTCATTCCCTGTACTACCAGGGTGGGAACTGTTATTTTATTTAAATTTATTAAAAATTCGTGCCGTATTTTTAATAGCTCTGCCACTGCAGAAACCGGGGTCTTATCATAAGTCCAGGGAGTGACAGGATACTCTAAATTACTTATTTTAGGTACATAAGATTTAAAGTATTTAAACACAGGAGCTAAATAAGCCGTTCTCTTAGTTAAATATACAGGTGTCCCCATTAACACCAAACCGGAAACGGGTTTTTCCAAAGAGATAAGTCCTGAAAGTAATCCACCCATTGATAAACCGATCACAAATACATGAGCACAGTTTTCTAATTTGTCAAAACTTCTCATGGCCGAGTCAACTATCTGTTCCTTAGTAGTTACTGCTAAATCTTCAGGACTGGTACCGTGACCACTTAATAAAGGTGCATACACTGTATAACCACGTTTGTTTAAATAATTTCCCAAAGGCTCCATCTCTGCCGGAGAACCTGTAAAACCATGCACCAACAGGCACCCGGTTTGATTATTTCCTTCCATAAAAAAACTGGTATTACTGCGCGGTTTAATTTTTATATTAGGTCACCTCCTGTAGCTCCAGTAGACTCATTTATAATATTCGCCAAAAACAGATCATTTCCTGCATTTTAATAGACTCAGTTTAAGTTGAATATTGCTAGCACCTTTTAAAAAGGCTGTGTTAAAGTTGAATGTTGATAGCTGAACTCTTCGATTTCACATCCAATGTTTCGGGGTGACACACTATAAAAAGCCGACCCTCCTAGCGAGGACCGGCTTTATAAGCACAGTTTATTAGAAAAACAGTGGTGCAAACACCAAGCTCACAATTGTCATTAACTTGATCAAAATATTGATACTGGGACCTGAAGTATCTTTGAATGGGTCACCAACAGTATCACCAACTACGGAAGCTGCGTGAGTCTCTGTGCCTTTACCACCGTAGTTACCTGCTTCAATGTATTTTTTGGCATTATCCCAGGCACCGCCAGAATTGGCCATAAAGATAGCCATCATAACACCGGAAGCCAGAGCTCCAGCCAACAAGCCTCCTAGGGCTTCTTTACCCAGTCCGGGTAATAAACCTACTAATAGTGGCATTACTACCGCCAATAGCCCAGGTAAAATCATCTTTTTCAGAGCGGCTGCAGTACTGATATCAACACATTTGG
>CAZKUS010000044.1:0-11265 GCA_964556025.1 uncultured Clostridia bacterium
TGATAGTCTGCCTATCTTGAGGCCCGTTTAAAGTTACCTTTGCATCATAAACCTCCACCTCATCATATTGGTAGAAAACCAAAAGATCTACCATTTCGTTTAAGGACCAGGTCAGAGCAACTACAGCACAGCTAAACATGATCCCAACAAATAAGAACAAGCTCCTACCACGATTTCTAAAAAGATTACGTATTGCCATTTTGCCTTGAATGGTAAACATAGACCAAATGGAATCTATTCTTTCCAAGATAACTTTTTTTCCCGATACAGGAGTCGGTGGCCGCATGGCCTCTGCGGGTTTTAACTTTAACACCTGACGGCATCCCATAAATCCAGCCAATATAAATACCGACAGTGCCAATAGCATCCCTAGAGCCAAATAATATAGAGAAAATCCTTCATGATAAGGTGGTACATTGAAAAATGTCATCAATAAAGTGGTAAGAGGATTTGCCAGGTAAATTCCCGTTAAGCCACCGACTAACCCCCCTATACTGCCAATGACAACTGAATAAGACAGGTAGTGAACCATAACTTCCCTATTGGTATATCCAAAAGCTTTTAAAATCCCTATCTGCCCTCTCTGCTGTTCTATCAACCTTTTTAACATAATAAATAAGATAATTCCGGCTATTCCTAAAAAAGTTATCGGCAGTGCAAAAGAAACCCTTTCCAGCATATCCACTTCTTCCGATAGCATTAAATGACTGGTTTGATCTTCCCTGGAATAAATAGTTTCCACGCCGAATTGTTCTAGCTCAGACTCCAGTTCATCTTCTACCTGTTCAAAATTGACTTTAGGCTCTAAAGTAAACGCCAGATTATTTATCCGGTTTTCCATATCGGTAAACAATGTTTCCATATCATCAAAAGGTAGAAAAGCTATTCCATACTGTTCCGGGTTGGGAAGCATTTCAGTCTCTGTACGCAAAGGATAGGTAAATTCAGGGCTCATGCCTTGTCCCTGCACATTCAAATCCATAACTCTACCTTCGGCAATAACTTCCAGTTCAGTGCCCATTTCCAGGCCATGGGTTTCAAAAAATTGACTATCTAACCAAATTTCCCGGTCACCACTGTTTAGTTGATCACCTTCAAATAAGTGAATCCCATTAATTAAATCTCGACCTTCCATATCCATAGAAACTAATTCTAAATACACAGGCTCATCACCAGGAGGATCATACAACCTCACTTCTTCTACAATGCGTCCCTGTATTTCATCTATTCCCTCGATATCTTGTAATCTGTCTATTCTATTTCGCGGCATTGAGCCCAGTTCTGCAAATCCGTCAGCAAAGTTCTGTTCCTGATAAAAGATGTCTCTAGATATACCGAGATTGTCACTGGCGATTGAAAAGGCAGTAAAGACCACTAGGGCAATAAAGACGATGACTAAAATGGCCACATAAGAACCTTTATTTGACCAAATATCTCGCAGCATTTTTTTCCAAAGCATTACCAACTCACCTTCTCCGGAGGAACAGGATTTTGATTATGCTCAATTTTATCTACAATACCGTCTTTTAAATGGATTACCCTATCAGCCATTTCACTGATTGCTGTATTGTGTGTGATTATAGCTACTGTTTTGCCGAATTCCTCACAAAAATTTCGCAGTAATTTTAAAATTTGCTGTCCAGTTGGCAAATCCAAAGCACCAGTGGGTTCGTCACACAACAACATTCTGGGATTCTTGGCTAAGGCTCTGGCAATGGCTACTCTTTGCTGTTCACCACCAGATAGTTGTGAAGGAAAATGATCGCCTCGATCTAGTAAGCCAACCTGTTCTAAAAGATCGTCTACATCAAATGGATCGCTGGCTATCTGTACCGAAAGATCAATATTTTCATAAGCTGTCAAATTGGGCATTAAGTTGTAAAACTGAAAAATAAATCCTACTTCATGACGGCGAAAGAGAGTCAATTCTCTAGTACCAGATTTATGAAGTTCTTTATCACCGTACAATAACTCTCCATCAGTAGGTCGGTCCATCCCCCCGACGATATTTAAAAGTGTACTTTTTCCAGAACCACTGGGACCTAAAACTACGACTAATTCGCCTTGGTAGAAATTCACGTCAACTCCTTTTAACGCAAAGACTTCCACTTCACCCATGAGATATTTCATTTCTAAATCTCTAGCAATTATAAGCGGTTTACTCATTAACTCACCCCCAGATTTTTGAGCCAAATTAGATACATCTTAACTTTTAGCTGTGTTACAATTGAATGCTGATACCTGACTTAATATAATACCGCCTAATTTTTTCATTTTACTGGTTTTTTTCATATGATCCTGAACTACTTGACCCAGCCCCTGCTATTCCGTACATAATATAGTCTGTCAGATCTTCTATAACATTGGAATCATCAATATCTAATAACTCATCTACTACATCTAAATTCCCATGATCCGCCCACTCCTGAAAATTGGTATACAGCCATAAGGACATGGCCTGACCCAAACCAAAAAGTAAATAGTTTCTGGTTTTTTGTAATTTGCCTAAGTCCTTCACTTTGTTCATTACTTGGGATATTTTTTGTTCTTGAGCGGATAAAAACTGCATATACTGATCCATCATTTCTTTAGAATAGGGCAGTTCATTCATCAAAATTTTAAATGTGCTGTAATGTTGTCTAAACAATCTCAATCTCATTTCCAAATTACTTTTAATTAACTCATGCAGATTATCCACATCTGGGATTTCCGATTCCATATTGTCCAGTATATCCTGTAATACAGGTTCTACACACTGCATTAAAAGTTCATCTTTACTGTTGAAATGTCTGTAGATAGCTCCTTCAGAAATACCTGCTTTCTTAGCTATTTCAGCTATGGTAGATCCTTGGAACCCTCTACTGGCAAAAATCTCCCTAGCTGCATCTATAATCTTTCCTTTAGTATCGCGATTACTCATATATACCCCCCTAATCGACAATCAAATTGAAAAATATTATTCATAGTTGTGTGAGTGAATACTTACTTACATAATATGTGATCACCTGTAATTTGTCAATAAATTTTTAAAATTAGGGAATGCTTATTTGTTGTTGATAGCTGAATATAACAAGCGTCAATATAAAAGAATGATATAAGCATTTACAGGAAGGAATTTGGTTAACTGTAAAGAAAGAGTATATATACTCGATTTGCCGGGGAGTGAATAATTTGCCTTTAGCTGGGATTATTATAATAATTATTGTAATCTGGATGATTGATAAATGGATCTATAAAAAGTTAAAGCACAGAGATGAATCTCGAGAAGAAAAAGTCCGAGAAATGAGAGCTAATCAAGAAAAATCCCAACCAAATGACAATTATCGTGATAATGGAGATAATAAAACAGAGGACAATGGAAAAAAATAATTGTGGTTACAAATTTTCTTTTAAAGCAGGATTATTTTGGTGTAAAATAGAAACAGTAGTATAGTTAAAAATGAAAAATTAACCAAGTTATAAGGAGGAATTTATAATGAGTAAGAGTCGTGAAGAGAAAAAACAAAAAGTAGTTGAGGTGCTTAATAAGGCACGTTCCATGGAACTGCAAGCCATCCATCAATACATGAATCAGCATTATACTTTGGATGACATGGATTACGGTGAGTTTGCCACCAGTATCAAAAACATCGCCATCGACGAAATGCGCCATGCCGAATCTTTTGCCGAGCGCATCAAAGAATTAGATGGTGAACCTACCACTGAATTAGCTGGTGGTATTGAGAAAAATCAAGATGTGGAAAAAATCTTCCCCTTTGATTCAGAACAAGAAGAAGAAGCAATTGATACTTATAACGAATTTGCTCAAGTTTGTAGAGAGAACCATGATACAATCTCTGCTAAATTATTCGAAACCATTATAGAAAGCGAACAAGAGCATTTGAACTACTTTGATGATATTGATGAGCACATTAAAACCTTGGGCAATACATACTTGGCTAGAATTGCCGGAACATCCGCTCCAGCATCAGGTGGTGCAGAGCAAGAATAATCGCAAATTACTTTAAAGATTTTTAAGATTGAAGATCAAAAAGGGGCTATAACCCAACTAATTAAGTTTGGTATAGCCCCTTTTTTAATCAATATTTAGTTTATTAGTTTAAAAGTTAAATTTTGATAGCAATAAAACTTCAATTTCAATCTTTCAATCTAAATGATTATTTTGATCCACTACAATAAATAATCCACTACATCAACATAATATGTGATTAACACCCCTGCCCATATAAAAGGAACAAATGGAATTTCTGTTTTTCTGTCTACTTTGCCGATTATCATTCCCGGGATCATAATAATCAGCCCTATCACCGAGGCAAAAAACAGGCTGGCAAAGGCATCTAAAATCCCTATAGTCAATCCTATGACCGCGTAGAGCTTTACATCCCCTCCCCCTAATTTATTGCCACTCAATATCATAACAGCCATTAGCAATACAAACATAAATATTCCACTTCCTAGATAATACAAAAAAGATAATTCTAAACTTAAGTATAAAATAACTCTAAGTACAAGTAATATTCCGGCAAACACTAGTAAAACTTCGTTTAAGACGAGCTTTTCTTTAATATCAGTTATTGAGGAAATAACTAGCAGAGAACCCAGTGTTAAATGAACTAATAGTTCCGGGTCCCAGCCGGTAATGTAAAAAAGAGCTGCAAAAGTTGTCCCCGCCATCAATTCCCCACAAACATATAGTGGAGAAATAGAACTTTTACAGTATCTACATCTACCCCGCAAAAATAAATAGCTAAATATAGGTACAAGATCTACTAAGTGTAACTGATGATTGCATGCAGGGCAGTGAGACCTGCCTGAAATAATACGTTTTCTATTACTACCATAGTTTTCACCGGTTACTAGACTCATGGCCAATACATTAAAAAAACTCCCAAACACAGTGCCTAATACGAAAAATAATATCAAATCCATACTAATCGACTCCCATCCCTACTACTATTATTTTCACTCATTCTTTTTGGCGCTGTTATATTCTGTTGTTGATAGCTGAACTCTTCAATTGAACGAATTTTGTGTACAAGGGTTGATAGTACATCTTAACGATTAAATAGTAGGATTAAAATTTTTCCTAAGTACAACTTCTAGTTAATTGGTAATTCTCCTTTATTAAAAATTTTACTATTGATTAATATTGCGATAAGATATAAGCATAAGTACATTTTTATTTAGAGGTTCGGTCAAACTTGTTATATTGATAGCAATACAATATAACAGCACTTACTCAGAAGGGAATGATTCTTATCTCAAAAATCTCAGCTCTTGCGAGACCCATTGATCTTAATTATCCTACAAATCTCTTGATTGTATTGATCACCCTGGGCACTTTTCTAGTAATTACAATTTTTCAATTCGCTCTTAGTACTCCTCTGCTCACAGCATTGGGAACCGGGGCAACAACAGCTATCGCTGTGTTTCTCAGTTGGGCTTTAACCCGTGAAATAGACCCGGCCCACGATTGGTCTGCCTTTGTGCCTTTACCTATAACATTAATCGCCGCCCTTGTATTAGGAGCACCAGCTTTATTGACCCTCTTTTTCCTTTTACTAAGTAGTCGAGTCCTTAATCAAACCACAGGTGGTCAGGCAACTAGCTTTGATAGCTTTTTACTCATAATTTTAGCCGTATTTCAAATACATACAGCCACTATAATTCCTCTCATCTTCCTGTTATTTGTTTTCTCCTTCGATGCTATTTTGAAACATAATAATCCAAAACAAGGCAAATTTGCTGTATTTACACTGATTGCCACAGTGATAATCGTATTAGTATATGGTAGTAGCATATTTACTGTTAATTTCAGTTTATATGGAGTACTAGCTTCTATTATACTCGTTTTAGCAGCAATAACTTTCATGTTAACTGCCCAAGAAAAAGATAGCTATGGAGACAGCAATCAATCAGTAATTTCTGAAAAACGCACTGTCATTGCTAAAATCATGATTGCACTATTTATTGTCATTAGCTTGTTATTTCTAGGCAAAATAGCTGGCACAATGCTATACCCAGCAATATCATCTTTTGTGGGAGCAGCCATTTATCACTTAGCCCAAAGATTTTTAAATAATAGGCTGTGATGTGAAATCGAAGAGCTCAGCTATCAAAAACAGAATATAACAGCGCCAAATAATAAAAAATAACAAGCGTCACCCTATCTAGGAAAACACTTGTTTATAAATTTTAAGTCAATTTATTATTGAACATTCTATTGCATAGCTACACTACATTTACTAGTTTAATAACCCAAAAACTTATCGAAGCCGTAGCGCTTGCTAAAAAAGTTCCCCAGGCCAAATCTGCCAAGGTTATAATTACAGGCCAACCTTTTAAAGTCGCTAGATTTGTCAGGTCATAAGTTGCATATGTGATCAAGCCATAGAAAGCACCAGCTAATAGAGCGTAACTGAAACTGTTATCTGTTAGAGCAGGATTAATTACAAAAAAGACTAGTCCTGCTACAAATATCAGATAAAATACAATTGCCGCCAGCCAGTTTACATTTTTTTCCATTAAGAAACCTAGATGTTCACGATAAAAATTTCGGGCAATAAAGCCCAACCAAATCATGTCAATGACTAAAAAAATCACTAACGCGATGCCAAATATTTTTAAAATCTCTGCCATTTAACTCCCCCTTCTAGAAATTTTTGCACTCGTTTGCAGTAACTGATAGAACCGCTTTTACATTAACATGGAATACATTAATTTTTAATTTTTACCTTCTGTTTTTTCGGAGGCCTAGGAATAAACTTACTAGTCTGTGCAGCGTAGTGTTTGTATCCAGGGCGTTTTTCCATTGATTTTTCTTTTAATGGCACTCCCGAGACAAACAAAAGTAATACAGTGATAACCACGGGACTAATTATCGAGAGATAAACAGGCACACTGTTTAAAGAAATAATAAAGATCCCCCACCACATAGTACTTTCCCCAAAATAATTTGGATGCCGGGTATATCGCCACAACCCATTTGTCATTAACTTGCCCTTATTACTAGATTTTTTAATAAAAGATCTTAATTGAGCATCGGCCACAACTTCAAAGTAAAAACCGATGATCCAAATGATGAGTCCTAAATATCCAAAAAAGTTCAATGAATCTGCTGGATAGATATGTGTTGTAAATATAGGTATAGCTATGATAAACAACAACAGTCCTTGTAAGAAAAATACTTTCACAAAGGCCTGGACCTGAGGAAAGTTCTGTCCCCAATTCTTACGCATATTGACATATCTAGGATCTTCAGGTTTACCGATATTTCGCTTGGCAATGTGATAAGATAATCTCAATCCCCAAATCGTAACTAACACGACAATTAAAGTACCGACTGGATTCGTCGTACCCAATAAAGCACTTAACCACCCTACTAAGACAAAGCCTAAACCCCAGCCAATATCTACAATTGAATTATTGCTAATCTTTTGTGCTATTACGAAAAATGCAATGTAATACAAAACTAGTAGGACTACCACACCGGACAAAACTCCCATTTTACATGCCTCCTTTACTTTGTCACAAATGAAACAGCCACATTATTCTCTCCTGCATTGACAGCAACACTTGTGGAAACTTCAGTTACGTATTCAGGTTCAGTTCCTGTAATCTCAATACACTGTTCAACAATCCGCTCCACCCTGTCTTCACCTCTGCCGTGAACCACATTGTATGACATAATCCCCCGTTTTTCATGGGCTAATGCCAATTTTTTAAGCATCTTTTTCTCTGATCCATTGATGCTAAAAGACTTATCTTCCAAACTTCCTTTCCCTGTCTTGTCTAGAGAAACTATGGGTTTTAAATTGATCAATTCCAAAAATGCCCCTAATTTTTTATTCACTCTTCCAGAGCGAATAATCGGCTTGAGAGAAGCTAAACTCACATAAATATAACTTCTTTGACATGCTGATTCTACAGCTTTGACAATATCCTGATGGCTGTATCCTTCGGCAATCAATTTTGCCGCATAATATGTAACCAGTCCCTGAGCACCCGAATTCAGTTTAGTGTCAACAAGAGAGATCGGATATCCATCTTTACTTAAACTTTGAATCGCTTTACTAAAAGCCGTATAAGTACCACTAATTCCAGATGAAACACTCATGACAATTACTGAATCATAATGAGTTTTCAGAAATGTCAAACTTTTCTCAATATGTTTAGCACTTTGTAGAGAAGACGAAGCAGGCTTGTCAAGATTTTCGGATATTTGATAATAACGATCAGCATCTATAGACAACCCATCTAGAAAAATACTGTCATCTATTAAAATTTGCAGAGGTATCACTTGAATCTGATAATCATTGATAATTTCCTCAGGAATATCAGCAACCGAATCTACTAACAAAGCAATGGGATATTTTCGTTCATGAAACACTTGATATTCTTTTATCATATCATCGATTTTCTGTTGCATGATATTCCCATAACCATGTAGTATTTCCGTAACACTCATAGGATCATTAGTGTGGATATGCATACGAGTTTTTCTGTCATTTCCAGCTACTATTAAGGAATCTCCCAAAGAATTTAGCTGTTCTTTTATTGACTCTGACTCTTTTATATTACTGTTGATAAGGACCTCAGTACAATATCTGTACTCGATAGGCTGAACAGAGCTGAACGGCTTGTCCTCATGATCTAAACGAACTACTTGACTGTTCGCATCTGGTAATTCCACTGGTTCTCCCGTTTTCAAGTAAGTAATAAAGCCATTTAAAAAACACACAAACCCTTTAGCACCAGAATCTACCACATTAGATTTTTTTAAAAAAGGATTAAATTGAGTCGTTTCCGCAAGCGCTTTTTCCACACTTACAAAAGCCGAATCTAACAGCTTGTCCCATTTACTGGTATCCATATTGATTTTTAAGTTATGGGCCCAATCACTCATAACTGTCAGCATTGTGCCATTAACCGGATTGTTAATAGCATTATATGCGTAAGGCACGGCCTTTTCCATTGTCGTTAAAAGGTTAGAAATTGGCAATTTCGGTTCGGCTACGATTTCTAAGCTCATACCATTTATGTATTCAGCAAAGATTATCCCTGAATTGCCTTTTGCTCCCATCAAGGCAGCATCGGCAATAGATTCCATGGTCTCTTTAGGCGTGTCCATAACAGTTGCCTCATCTATAATATATTGCATCATGGCGTCTAAATTATTTCCCGTATCACCGTCTGCTACAGGGAATACATTAATTTGATTGAGAAAATTTTTTGCTTTCCTTACTTCAGATGCACCAGAAATAACGGCTTGGTAGAGCACATTTCCATCTACTGTTTTTGTCATATTCATCACTCCTACCAACGATAGTTTCCATACTAATTATTATTATTATACCTTACTGCTGTATAATAGTAAAGAAAAGCCCCTAAGATTCCATCTATCTATAGGTATAAGATCTACTAAGCTTAACTGATGATTGCATGCAGGGCAGTGAGACCTGCCTGAAATAATACGTTTTCTGTTAATACTATCTTTCTCACTATTCACTAGGTTAATAGCCAATACATTAAAAAAACTCCCAAACACAGTACCTAACACGAAAAATATTATCAGATCCATATCATAACTTCTAGTTAATTGATATTTCTCCTTTATTTTGAATTTTGCAAATTTATTGTAGATATTGGCAGGATATAACAAAAATTTGTAGAAAAATTCGAGTAGTAGCCAATAACACTTTTAAAGGAGGTTGATAGTTTATGTGGCACGATCTTGGTGACATGGTAGCAGTAAATTTTATCAATATCATTACTGCTATAGTCATCTTAGTCATCGGTTGGTTAGTTGCTTTAATTTTATCTTCAGCTACAAACAAAGCTATTACCAAGACCAAACTGAGTGACTATTTAGCTAAAATTTCAGATGAAGAAGATCAGGAACAGGGATTTAAATCATTACAACTGGAGACATGGATATCTAAATTAGTATTTTACGTAGTAATGTTCTTCGTACTAATTGCCATGTTCCAATCTTTAGAGTTGAACATAGTTGCAGAACCATTTGGTGATCTACTTTCTCAAGTATTCTCTTATTTACCCATGGTTGTTGGTGCTCTAGCATTACTTTTGCTGGCTTGGATCTCAGCTACAATAATACGAGCAGTAGTCTCAAAAGCACTGAAAGCTGCCAAAGTAGATGATAAATTTGATGAACAAACTGATATGCCTGGCGCAAGTCGAGAAATGCCCCTATCCCAATTAATTTCACAAATTTGTTATTGGTTAGTCATACTATTATTTATACCGGCCATTTTAACGGCCTTGCAGTTAGAAGGCATTTTACAGCCGGTTCAGGGAATGATTTCTACAGCTCTTAACTTTGTTCCCAACATTGCAGCAGCAGTACTGTTGGTTGTTGTTGGTTGGATAGCTGCACGTATTTTAAGAAAGATAACTACCGGTGTGCTATCCACTGCCGGTGTAGATAACTTAAGTGAACAAGTAGGTATCAGCAGTGTCATAGGGGAACAAAAGTTATCGCGCTTAGCTGGTGTGCTGGTATACGCTTTTGTGCTTATAATTTCGATTATTTCTGCACTAAACGCTCTGGCATTAGAAGCAATAACGCAACCGGCAAGTAATATGCTCGATATGATTTTAAGCGCCTTACCCGCTATTTTTGCGGCAATTTTAGTTTTGGTAATCGCCTATGCTGTAGCTAAGATAGTAAAGGGGCTAGTGAGAAACATTTTAAATGCCGCTGGCTTTGATAGTATTCTTGACCGTTTGGGAGTGACTAAGAGTGAATCAGCAGGTAACTGGACACCTTCAGAAGCAGTAAGCTATGTACTTTTTGCTATCATAATGCTATTTGCAACTATTGAAGCAGCAGATCTGCTAGGATTTGCTCTATTTGCCCAGTTGATCAGTCAATTACTGGTCTTTATCGCACATATTATAATCGGTTTAGCCATTTTCGGCATTGCCCTTTATCTGGCCAACTTGGCCCACGATGCCATCAAAGTAAGTGATTCCAAAGAACAGAATATTTTGGCCAAGCTAGCCAAATACGCTATCCTGGTTCTCGGTGGAGCCATGGCTCTTCAGAGAATGGGACTAGCTGATGAGATTATCATGCTGGCCTTTGGAATAACTCTAGGCGGAGTTGTGATTACAGGTATTCTGGCCTTTGGGCTAGGTGGCAAATATATCGCCAGAAGAGAACTGGACAATTTCATTTCCAAGTATAAAGAGGATAAGGAAGAATAAGTAATATTAATCGAGTTAAAAAGTAAGAGATTATAA
>CAZKUS010000045.1:0-11250 GCA_964556025.1 uncultured Clostridia bacterium
GTGTGAGCTTTAGAGACAATCACTTACCTGGTGCCCCCAGAGACTATCGAAATGGAACCCATGAAGGATTGGATTATTACCATTACTATGTAGAAGTGCCCATTGATATGGGTACACCAGTTATGGCAGTAGACGATGGAGAAGTGGTCAGAGCTGACCATGATTTTACCGAATTAGAACCAGCTTATAGAGATGAGCTATTAGGTGAAGCTGCCGAATTAGGAGATACACCAGAAGATACCTTGGACAAGCTTAGAGGAAAACAAATTTGGATAGAACATGACAATAATGTAATAACACGCTACGCTCATATGAACAGTATAGAATCTCATGTAGAAGAAGGAGTACAAGTTGAACAAGGAGAGGTTATAGGCGGTGTTGGAAATACGGGCACTGGCGCTGCAGCCGAAGGTAGAGATGACGGCCCACATCTTCACCTGGAAATTTGGTTGGGCGGTGACGAACGATTTGTAGGACAAGAATATGATATGGAAACCACTCGAATAATTTTGGAAGATATCTTTAACGGACAAGTACAAAAGTAAACCAATAACATTTGTAATCTACATGTTGTTATATTCTGTTGTTGATAGCTATAAAATTGATATTTTATAGCTATCAACTTCCACTTCAACTAAGCTAACAAGAAAACACCATCACCCTTTAATTACTCCCAAAGGACGCAGCTTAGCAATTTTTTTAGTCATTCCAATCTCTGCTAAAGTTTCTACCACCTGATCCACATCTTTATAAGCTTGAGGAGATTCATCGATCACTTTATTAACCCCTGGACTGTTCAATTCAATTCCGCTCATAGCTTGTCTAAATTGTTTTTTTGTAATGCTTTTCTTGGCTTGTTTTCTCGACATTTGTCTTCCAGCACCGTGATTAACAGAATAATAAGCTCTTTTGAGTTTATCTGTTCCTAAAACAACATAAGAACCTGTGCCCATAGTTCCCGGGATAATTGCCGGTTGACCCAAATCAAATAGTTCAGACGAGAGTGCAGGATGTTTAGGAGGAAACGCCCTAGTAGCTCCCTTCCTGTGTACTAGCCGCTTCTTGTCATCGTAATATTCAAACTTTGCAATATTATGAGATACATCGTAAATTAATCTTGTGTCACAGCCAGTGGCCTCTTCCACAGCACTAGCTAAAGTTTGCCTGTTGGCAAAAGCAAAGTTACTGGCCGCTGACATAGCGCTGTAATAATCGCGACCTAGTTTACTGTTGATGGAAGCACAAGCCAGCCCTGTAGAAGGTATTGAAATACCTGCTTTAGATGCTTCTTTTTTCATTTTATCCATATACTCGGTACAAATTTGATGTCCCACACCTCTACTACCGGTATGTATCATAAAACACACTTCTCCTTGCTGGATTTCCATAGAACTAGCCTCGTCAAAACTGTAAACATCATTTAAAATACACACTTCGATAAAATGATTCCCTCCACCGAGGGTTGCCAGTTGTTCTTTACCCCTGTTTATAGTTTCATTACTTAGTACTGAAACATCGGCTTCTTCCATAACTCCAGTTTCTTCAATCCTATTTAAATCACAGTTGTCTCCAATACCTTTGCCAATAACATAGGGGACCCCTCGTTCTAATACATCTTCAATTCGCAACCCATTAGCCGGTTTGTACATGGTCTTTTTCCCCACACCGGGTGCGGTCAATTTAGAAATGTTGTCTAACCACTGGGGCAGTTTCTTTTTTACTTGCTGATATTTTAACCCTGTAGTAAGTAACCTTACACCACAGTTAATATCCATGCCAACAGCACCTGCGGAAATAACTCCATTTTCCCCGTCAGTTACCAGTACACCACCTATGGGGAGTCCAAATCCCTCGTGAATATCAGGTAGGCCGATCACTGGTGAAATTACTTGAGGAAGTTCTACTGCATCCACAAGTTGTTTTAATGCGCCCTCTTTTAGATATTGAAACAATTGTGATGTCAAGTAAACTTCTATCGAAGGTTTCTCACTACTTTTTCTAGAGTAAATATTTTTTTCGGTCATGACAAATTCATGTTTCACTGGCTCTCACCACCTTCAGAAGCTTATTCAAATTACTTCTATCGGCCTCTGTCCCTATTTCCGGAGTTTCCATTATTACAGAATCAGGATTAAACTTATAATGATTGAGTAAAGCTGAAAAGCCAGATTCTCCTATATTCCCTTCACCTATATGGTCATGTCGATCTTTAGTTGATCCTATTTCTACACTGGTGTCATTAGCGTGACACACTTTTACCATCTCAATCCCTAAACTTTCTTCAAGCTTTGTTAAGGTATAATCCACTCCTTTTTGACCAGAAATGTCAAACCCGGCCCCCCAGGCATGAGCTGTATCGAAACAGCAGCCCAACTGATCAGGATAGGACATATCAGCTATTATTCTTCCCAATTCACTAAAGTCCCTCCCTAAAGTAGCACCTGCTCCGGAAGTGTTTTCTAGGAGCAAAGTCACTCCGGACGGCCACACTTCCATTAACTGCTCCAAAATCTCGCAAACCAATTTTATACCACGGTCCACTCCTTGACCTACATGACTACCTACATGAGTAACTACATAGGGAGAGTTATAAGTTTTAGCTTTTTCCAAAGAATTTTTAAGTAATATAAACGATTTTTCCCTGACATCTTCCTTAGGTGACGCCATATTAATTAAATAGGGAGTATGGAACACTAATGGTGATATTCCCACTTCGGTCTGTTTAGCAGAAAATTTATTTCCAGCTTTATGATCAATTTTTCCTGGTTTCCAGCTGGTTGGGTTTCCAGTAAAAATTTGTACCGTTTCCATCCCCAAGTCACTAGCTCGGTTTAGTTGTTTATTAACACTTCCCGATAATGGCATGTGAAATCCTAATCGCATGCATATCAACTCCTATCTTTGTTTATGACGGTGTTATATTATGTTATTGCTATTATCATTGAAATTAAACTGGCTCTTGTTTATAAACGGCCATTAAATAAGGGGGGTTATTAGTGAAGTTAACAGCTTCTATTTTAATTACTTTAAAATCAGATGTATCAGCTTCAGATAAAAAAGTTTTTACTTTCTGTGCTTCTTTGGCACCAGTAGTGTGACCAGGATAAATTACTATAGTCATGAGTCCACCCGGGCGAAGTAACTTTAAACCAGATTCTATAGCAGTTAAGGTGCTTTTCGGCTCTGTAACAATCTGCTTATCGCTTCCAGGAAGATATCCTAAATTAAACATTATACAATCTACAGAGCTTGGTATATAATCAGCAAGATATTCATGACTATCTTGCACTAGGTTCACTTGAGCGTTCAATCCCTTTGATTGCAAGCGTTCTTCAGTATATTTGACAGCATCTGCCTGAATGTCAAAAGCGTAAACAGAACCATTAACTCCAACCTGTTCTGCCAAAAAAAGAGTATCATGACCATTTCCACAAGTAGCATCAACAACAGTAGCTCCAGGAGATAATACCTTAATCAGCAATTGTTTATCCATGGTGGTCGGGTTTTCAAAAGGATTAAGTTCCAACAATATCACCTCATATTCGGATTAGATCAAAACTATAGATCGAAATTTCATAACCAAAGCAAACAAACGTAATTTTTGATTAATGTAGGAACAGGAAAAAGCTCTATGAAACGAGAAATAATTATATTGGTACACTCTTAAATATCTTAGTATGGTGAAATTATTAGTTTACAGATTATTAATTTACAGAAGGAGGCTTTATTTATGGCTATTGTTGAAATTAGTGTTGTACCTTTAGGTACCGAATCTCCAAGTATCAGTAAATACGTGGCTCAATGCCAAGAAGTTTTAGAATCACAATCTCAAGTTTATTATACTTTAACTCCAATGGGAACTATCTTGGAAGGAGATTTAGACCAGTGTTTAGCTTTAGTTAAAAAGCTACATGAAACCCCGTTTAATTCTAAAGCCCAAAGAGTTACAACTACTGTCAAAATAGATGACCGCAGAGATAAACAAGGCAGTATGGACCAAAAAATTTCATCTGTACAGTCCAAGACTAAGGGTTAATCTTAGCCTTGGACTAAGTAGCTCATCCCTAAATTAGTCATTAATTAGTCAGTAGGCAGTTCTTGTTCGATCAATTGCCATAACCTATCCAATACTTCACCACATTCACCATTGAGCACTGCTTCGGCCCGGGCATCATGAGGAGTTGCCTCAAGATTAATTATACCCAGGGGGATACCTAGTTCTGCCAAGGCAGCTACAGGATATACTTGTAAACTAGTCCCTATAATAAGTAAGAAATCACATTTCTGTTTCAATACAGAAGCAACCTGGAAAAACGTTTCCGGCATTTGATCTCCAAACAACACTATATCCGGTCTTAGCATACCGTCACATTCCTGACAAATAGGTACTTCTACATTTTCCGATTCCAATTGGCTCACCAACTCTTGAAAGGGATACTCTTTATTACAACCCGAGCAGTGACTTGTGCGGGTATTTCCATGTACTTCAAAAACTTGGCGAGAACCGGCTTTTTGGTGAAGGCCGTCAATATTCTGAGTTACTACTCCAGATAGAATATCTTGTTGTTCCAGTGCTGCCAATACTTTGTGACCTCGATTTGGTTCCGTATCAGCCAACTGTTTGAACCGTTCAAACCCGTATTGGTAAAACTTTTCCGGTGCCGACATTAAGACTTCTCTAGTAGAGTACTGCATAGGATCTATTTTATTCCAGAGACCATCTTTACCTCGAAAATCCGGGATACCACTTTCCGTACTAATTCCCGCTCCAGTCAATGCGTAAGGTTCACGTGCTTCCAATAATTTGTCTTTTAAAGTATGCAGTTCGCTTTCATTAACCAATACAAAACCTCCTTTTTTAAAATTCTTTTTAAAAAACACAGTTAAAATTAGATGTTAATAACAATAAACTTTTCAATTGAACTAGTTATGCGAGTTTGATAATACACCTAAACAAGCAAGCAGGAGAATCAAAACCAAATAAAAGCGCCTTTCAAAATTAGTTCAGAAAAAGAGGGATCAATCATGAAAATAACTTTTTTAGGAACAGGACCATCTCACGGAGTTCCAGTCATAGGGTGCAATTGCGCCGTCTGCTCCAGTAACGACCCCAAAAATAATAGATACAGGGCTAGTGTTCTCATTAATTATAGGAATAATAATATATTGATCGATACACCACCAGAATTCAGACTGCAAATGATTGACAATCAAATAACCGAAATCAACGGAGTGTTGTTTACACATCAACATGCCGATCACGTTCACGGTTTTGATGATCTTCGTCGATTCAATGAGATACAAAGAGAACCGATCCCCTGTTATGCAAATAGCAGTACTTTAAGAGATTTAAAAAACATGTATTCGTACGTTTTTCGAGGTGGGGATCCTGATTCCAGCAGTCCCCAGGTATGTCTCCAGCAAGTAGAAGATAAATTTACATTAAATAATATAGAAATTCAACCTATCCCTATATACCATGGAAAGAGTATAATTTTAGGCTATCGAATAGGTGATTTCGCCTACTTGACCGATTGTTCACAAATTCCTGAAAGCTCATTTAAATTTCTACAAGACTTGGAGTTACTAGTTATAGGTGCACTTAGATATCGGTCACATCCCAATCATTTAAGTGTCCAGGAGGCCTTAGATGTTTTAAAGCAAATCAGGCCACAAAAAACCCTATTTACACATATGACTCACAACTTGGATTATTATGAGCTAAAATCCCAGTTACCATCTAACATTGAACCAGCTTATGATGGGCAAGTACTAAGTTTAAAAGAAAATAAATTTTTAAAATAGAGGCAGTGTATTACCCTGCCTCTATTTTAATATTGACTGTAACAAAAAGTGGGCAGCTATAAAGCATTAATATTTAACCGCACTTAGAATAACCACAGTAATGACATGTAATGCAACCGCTCTCATGGGAAATAGGACTTCCACAGTCCGGACATGCTCCCATGAGCATATCTAATTTATCAATTCCATTATTAGATTGGCCCTGTTCTTCTCCATGCTCTTTTCGCATTAAGTATCTATCTAAAACTATACCTATAGCATCAGGACAGCTGAGTACCATACCACCACCTTTATTCCAAGCAGGGCTGGGACACCGTATTCCTCTTAGTTCTTTCACAATCGATTCCACTTTTAAGCCTGAACGTAGAGACATGCTGACCAATCTGGCAGTAGCTTCAGATTGACTGGCGGCACACCCACCTGATTTACCCATGGAGGCAAAAACCTCGCAAAGACCTCTTTCATCCTCATTGACTGTTACATACAGATTTCCGCAACCGGTCTTCACTCTTTCAGTTCTTCCTACAGTAGTATCTGGACGCTTTCTAGGCATTATTTCTCCAGATTCACTATCTTCATCAGATTGTGGTTGTTGTTTTTCACTACTCTGGTCTTTGCCTGTGGTTTGAAGTACTTGACTATCCCTGCTGCCGTCACGATAAACTGTCACACCTTTACAGTTTAGTTCATGAGCCAATTCATAAATTTGAAAAGCTGCTTGCATTTTTAAATGCCATTCTGGAGAAATGTCATGAGAAGTGACAAATACTCGCTGTAATTTTTCAGGAATTTCTTCTAGCCCTTGAACACTTCCTTTATTAGCTACCTTTTCCATCAAGTCTCGACTGTAACAACCTGTCTCTTCGGTAGCTTGTTTAAGCACAGGATTCACTTCCAATAGTTTGTCACCATCCAAAACATTTCTGGTAAATGCCAGAGCAAATAAAGGTTCAATACCACTGGAAGTTCCGTTCAGAATAGAAATACTGCCTGTCGGAGCAATAGTAGTGGTCGTAGCATTTCTCAGCGGTTCTTCTCCTTTTTGATCGTAAATACTACCTTTAAAATTGGGAAATGCTCCTCTTTCAGTAGCTAGTTCCTTAGATTTTTCTTTCGACTCTCTATCAATAAAAGACATAATCTGTTCGGCCATTTCCAGGGCTTGTTTTGAGTTATAAGGGATTTTGAGCCTATACAACATATCCCCAAAACCCATAACTCCTAAGCCTATTTTGCGATTCCCTTTTGTCTGTTCTTCAATATGTTTTAAAGGGTATTTATTAGCGTCTATAACATTGTCGAGAAAGTGAACTGCAGTGTGAACAGTTTCTTTCATCAATTCATAATCAATTTCACTATTACTATTTACCATTTTAGAGAGATTAATAGAGCCTAAATTACATGATTCATACGGTAATAGGGGTTGTTCACCACATGGGTTTGTAGATTCGACTTCACCTAAATGTGGTGTAGGATTGCTATCATTTATATTGTCAATAAAGACTATGCCCGGTTCCCCATTACCCCACGCCATTTCTACAATCCGGTCAAACACTTGACGAGCCGGTAAAGTGTCCACCACTTGTCCATTCTTGGGGTTTTTAAGGGAGTATTCTTCATTCTGTTTTACTGCTTCCATAAATTCATCAGTAATAGCTACTGATATATTAAAGTTGTTGACTTGATCAGTGTCTCTTTTACAAGTTATAAATTCTTCTATATCGGGATGATCCACTCTTAAAATACCCATATTGGCTCCACGCCTTGTGCCACCTTGTTTCACAGCTTCAGTAGCGGAATCAAAAACTTTCATAAACGATACCGGGCCACTGGCAACCCCTCCTGTAGATAAAACTATATCACTTTTGGGGCGCAGACGCGAAAATGAAAAACCAGTTCCACCTCCACTTTTATGAATTAGGGCAGCATTTTTAATCGCTTCAAAAATGCTGTCCATAGAATCTTCCACAGGTAAAACAAAGCAAGCTGACAGCTGTTGTAGCTCTCTACCAGCATTCATCAAAGTTGGAGAATTGGGCATGAAGTACTGATTATTCATAAGATCATAAAATCGACCGGAAACTTCTGTAACCTGTTTATCATTTTTTTGATAAACGTCTTTTTCCACTTGGGCTATATTAGCTGATACTCTTGCTAACATCTCTTCCGGGGCTTCTTTTTCACCACTTTCTTTAGTTTTTAAGTACCTTTTTTCCATAACCATTTTGGCATTATCCGTCAATTCCATATTAACCCTCCTGTCATTGTTTTTTCACTTCTCTATATTTAGTTGCACAGACTTTATGTAATCACACATTTATAATATCATTTAAAAATAGGGCTCAGTTAAATTTAAATGTTGATAGCAATAAAATTATTAATTGAACGAATTATACAAGTTTAATAATACATCTTAACAAACAAGGTATAATAGCGCCTAAGAGTACATACATATGTATGATGAAAAACTATAAAGTATGCATTTGTATTATTCAATAATAACAGATTCATTTCCTACTTTACAAGAAAGTTTGACTAAGCTATAATAAAATAGATACGATAATAATGATATTTTGGGAAAGGTTGGAGGTGTATTTTTTTGAGTATTGATGCAAAAGCCAAAGAGTTGGCTGAAGCCATTAAGGAAACTGAAGAATTTGAAACATTAAAAAGTGCTGAGAACAAACTAAACATTGATGTAAAAGCCTCTGAAATGCTGCAAGAATTTCAAGACAAACAACAAAAACTACAGGAATCACAGCAAAATGGCGAAGAAGTAAGTCAAGAAGAGATCCAGTCTTTACAATCTCTTCAACAACAGATGCAAGACAATGACACTATTAAAGAATTGATGGATGCTCAAAAGCAGTTTGATAATATGTTGCAAGAAGTGAATCAAACAGTTATAACTGCTCTCAAATAGTTAGTTAACGGATACAATGAAATAACTAATTTGATAATATAAACCCCGTAGCAAAATACGGGGTTTTATTATTTAGCAATTATTATTTATTACCCAAATCTGTTATTGATATAAAATGCTCTCCCCATCAATGGATCATACTCCGTCCAAGTTTGACTTTCCCCATCATCAGTTTGTGTTTCAGACATCAGTTTATCAACTTGATTCAATCTACTGCTAATCAAGTCTCCATAAAAAAGACACAAAGCATTAAATGTTTTGGGAACCTCAGGTGAACCCCACTCTTTTTCACCATGATGACTTAAAATCATATGTCTCAACTCTGTAGCCAGCTCGTCCGGGAATTCACTCATGCTCTCGACAGTCTTTCTAATCAGTTCTTCTCCTAAAGTAATGTGACCCAATAACTTCCCTCTATCTGTCATCTGAAAACTAGGACTGGTCAAATCGTATTCAGAAATTTTCCCAATATCATGTAATAGGCTGGCAGTAACGACCAAATCCCAATTCATACGTTCATGATGTATCTGATACATTGATGAAATAATATCAATTATCTCCAAACAGTGTTCGGCTAAACCTCCTAAATAATTATGATGAACTTTCTTTCCAGCAGGTGCCACTATAAAAGCATCAAAAATTTCCCGTCTATCAAACAGTTCAGTTAACAATTGTTGTAAATACTTATTGTGAATTTTTTTAATTTGGTTGCGCACATCTATTGCCAAGTTATCAAGGCCCCTGGAGCTCACAGGTAAAAATGGCGTTAAATCAATTTCATCATTCACCATTACTTGTATATTTTCAATTATTATTTGCAGCCCTTTATAATCTTGAGTTTTACCTTTGACCCAAACTACACTGTCTTCAGCGATAGAAGAAGCTACTTGATTGGCTCTTTCCCATAATACAGCTTTTACAGTCCCCGAATTATCCCTTAATCTCAGTAGCATAAACTGTTCTCCTGCTTTTTTCTGATTATTAAAATCCATCATTTTCTTTTCCACTACTACAAAGGGTGCATCAACCCTATCACCGATTTTTATACTCGATACATACTGCTTTTTTTCCATGTCCGTATACTACACCTCCGTTATCAAATTACACTTTCCCATTGATTATATAATTATTCTACATCTACTAAAAAGATTCCTGCTGGACAATTTTATGTAAGATCGCCATGAAATCTACAATAAATTTTTTGTAGATATAATCATATACTTTGCCCAGTAGCTTGATTTTTTGCTGCGATTTCGGCTGAATAGATGAGTCATCTACTATAAAAACTTTTATTCTTGAAGAAGACGTGGGTTTTTCAAACATGAAGTTATGATGTAACATATAGGTAAACACACTTTTCTGTTTGGATATTTTGTTTGTTTACCTAAATTCTATTATGATCCCCTTCATGTGAAAAATTTCCTTTACAGTGGAAATTTATATTTACAAAGGTTAACCCCAGGTTGGAAATTTGGGATTCCAATCCGGGAGGGTAATTGTTAAGAAAATATTTAGCTATAATCTTTTTATGACCTCATTTCATGGTACTAATTAAACGAACTTTTTAAAAATTTCAAATAATTGGCACGTTCCTTGCATGTAAAAAAAGTGAAACTTAAAATTAAGAGGAGGTGTTATCATGAAAGATCATAAACTTACTACCAGAATTGTCCATGCTGACGAAGGGTATAAAAACGAAGCCGGAGCATTAAGAACCCCTATTTATCAAAGTTCAACTTTCATGTTCGATAATGTAGAACAAGGAGCTGCTAGGTTTGCCGGAGAAGAGCGAGGTTATATTTACACTCGATTAGGTAATCCCACCCAAAAGGATTTAGAAAAGCAAATGGCTAACCTTGAAGGTGGAGATGATGCCATAGCTGTAGGTTCAGGTATGGCAGCCGTATCTGCTGTGGTTATGAATCTTTTAGATAGTGGAGATCATATGGTAGCTTCTGACACCCTTTATGGCTGTACTCATTCTCTGTTTGACGAATTATTACCCAAATGGAACATTGAAGTTACCTTTGTTGACATGACAGATATCGATAATATCAAAAATGCCATGAAAGACAATACCAAAGTTATTTATACTGAGACTCCAGCTAATCCCACCTTATCAATAGTAGATTTAGAAAAAGTGATTGAAATAGCTAAGGATAAAAATATCACCACTATTGCTGACAACACCTTTATGACCCCTTATCTGCAAAGACCTTTGGAAATGGGTATTGATATAGTAATTCACAGTGCTACCAAATATTTAGGAGGTCATGGAGATACTATTGGTGGTATTATAGTCGGACCTCAGGAGACAATCGATGATATTAGAATGACAACGGTGAAGGACTTTGGAGGAATTATAGGACCCTTTGACACTTTCTTGTTATTAAGAGGTATTAAAACTCTAGCTATCCGCATGGATAAAATTTGTGAAAACACTAAAAAAATTGCCAAATTCTTAGAAGAACATTCCGCAGTGGGAAGAATTTGGTATCCAGGTCTTCCTAGCCATCCACAGC
>CAZKUS010000046.1:0-11037 GCA_964556025.1 uncultured Clostridia bacterium
TATAATATAAAGATTACAGAGTTTTGGCATGATTGTTGCATGTAATATATATCGGTTTTTCAGATATTTTATTAAAGCTTAATTAAAAAAATCGGGAAGGAGGTATAGATACATGTGAGTGATAAAATAATAGATACAATTTTGTCAGAACAAATTAAAACTTTAGCTATAATTGGTATGGAAAAAAACACTGGAAAAACAGTTACTTTGAATACTATATTGACTGAAGCAGTTGCTAGAAATCTAAGTGTAGCAGTTGTATCTTATGGTAGAGATGGAGAAGAAGTAGATGCTATTACAAGGCATAAAAAACCAAGAATTTTCATTCCATCGGGGGCCTTGTTTGTCACTGCAGAAGACGCTATTAATAAATCGGATTTTAATGCCAGGCTGGAAACGACATTAGACCATCATACATTGTTAGGTCAAGTTGGATTATACAGGAATACTGGACAAGGTGGCTACTGTGAATTAGTTGGTATAAACTCTTCTTCACAAATATTGAATTTAAAGCAAGTGATAGGAAATCGCCAAGATGTAGATCTTTTACTTATAGATGGTGCGCTGGATAGAAAAAGTTCGGCTATGCCTAATATCAGTGAAGGGTTCGTGATGGCGACTGGAGCAAATATAGCAGACAGTGAAGAATTAGTTGTTGAGAAAACAAACCATGAGTTAAAAAAATTAACTACTGCAAAAGTCAAAGATGAAAATTTATTGAATCAGGCTAAACAGTTACAAGAGCGAGGAGTCACGGCTTTGATTACAGATCAGAATCAAGTAATTGAATTGGCAGAGGGATGTTCTTTTAGTGCCCATGAATATATTTGTTCGCAGTTGTTAGAATATCGCGATTCTCTAGCAGCTCTAGTGATTTCTGGCGCATTGACTGATAGCTTGGTAGAAAAAATTTTGTTTCAGATAAAGTTGTCCCAAGGGAGAATTATTGTTAAAGATGGAACTAAGATATTTGTCAAAGCAAGAAACCAAAATTTATTGGCAAATAGAGGGATAGAGTTACAAGTATTAGATTCAATAACATTAGTGGCGGTGACTGTTAATCCTTGGAGTACAAGAGGCGTTTTTCTAAGTTCTGAAAAAATGATAGCAGGGTTACAAGAGTTTACCGAGGTACCGATTTTTGATCTGTTGAGTACGAAATACACTAATCGTGAAATGATGTGAAGGGGTGATTATGTAATGGAAAACAAATTACAAGTAGATAAAGGTTTGATTAAAAAAAATCGCGAGAATTCTAGTAAGATTGCTGATAGTATCCAAAAGCATATAGATGACAATACCACCATAAGCGTAGAAAGAACTGTTGCGAGACTTATGGGAATAGATGGTGTTGATAAAGAAGAGATACCTTTAGCTAATGTAGTAGTAGAGCAAGTGCTACAAAGTGACCAATTACAGAAAGGTATTGCATATTGGTTGGGAAATGCCATGGTGGAAACTGGAAAAGATCCACAACAAATAGCTGATGCTGTTTCACAAGGTGAATTATCGTTAATAGACCTTCCTAAAAATGATCAGACCATTATTTATGAGAAAGTCGAACAATTGGCTGAAAAATGTTTGGCAGAGATAAAGAAAAATCGTGATGAAAGAGAGGGACTACAGGGACAGTTACCGACTGGTAAATATCCTTGGAAGTATGTGATCGTAGCAACTGGTAATGTGTACGAAGATGCGCGTCAAGCTCGCGCGGCAGCTCGCCAAGGTGCCGATATAGTTGCAGTGATAAGAAGTACAGCTCAAAGTTTATTGGATTATGTCCCATATGGTAAAACGACCGAAGGTTTTGGTGGAACTTATGCCACTCAAGAGAATTTTCGCATAATGAGAGAAGAATTAGACGAGGTTGGAGAAGAACTGGGACGTTACATCCAGCTCGTTAATTACTGTTCAGGATTGTGTATGCCGGAAATAGCCGCTATGGGTGCACAAGAACGGTTGGACATGATGTTAAATGACGCCATGTATGGGATTTTGTTTAGGGATATAAACATGAAAAGAACTTTCGTGGATCAGGACTTTTCTAGAATGTTAAATGCTTATGCGGGAATTATCATCAATACTGGAGAGGATAATTATTTAACTACTGCTGATGCTGTTGAAGAAGGACATACGGTAATGGCCTCTCAATTCATTAATGAAGAACTTGCCAGACGATCTGGACTATCACCTTGGCAGATGGGATTGGGACACGCCTTTGAGATTGATCCTAAAATAGAAGATGGCTTTTTATTAGAACTGGCTCAAGCTCAATTAACTAGACAAGTTTTTCCCGATGCTACACTTAAGTATATGCCTCCAACAAAATATATGACTGGCGATATTTTTCAAGGTCATCTTATGGATGGGATGTTTAATCTGATTTCCATTATGACAGGACAAAATATCCAATTACTAGGGATGTTGACAGAGGCGATTCATACTCCTTACTTGCATGATAGAGCTATCAGTATTGAAAATGCCCAGTATATTTTCAATAATGTTAGACACTTAGGTGATGAAATTAATTATAGTGAAAATGGTAAAATTCAATCCCGAGCTGATGAAATATTATCAGAGACATCGGATCTGTTAGAGGAAATAGCTGAAAAAGGATTGATGACAGCAATTGAAGAAGGTGAATTTGCTGGTATCTCCAGAACACAAGCAGGAGGGAAGGGCGCCGATGGAGTTGTAGTCAAAGGTTCAGATTATTATAATCCCTTCCTTACAAAACTGAGAAGGGGGTTGGGGATTGATGCAACTGGATAAGACAGCGGTTAAACCTTATGGTGATTCATTTAATGATGGAAAAGTACAGATGAGTTTTACCTTGCCTTTGGAATCCAGTCCTGAAGCTAGAGAAGCTGCCAGGATTTTAGCCAATAAAATGGGTTTAGATGAAGTTAATGTAGTAGAGATGAAAGATTTAGGGGAAGGGTTTAGCTTTTTTGTGCTGTACGGGAAACTGGAACATTCAGTTGATGCCAGTAGTATAAAAGTGGCTAAAGTAGAAACTGAAGCTATGGATTATTACCAAATTAATGATTATATTGAAAATAATTTTGGACGGAAGTTAACTGTTGTCGGTGCTTGTACTGGGTCTGACGCTCATACGGTGGGGTTAGATGCTATTATGAATATGAAAGGTTATGCTGGTGAGTATGGATTGGAAAGATATCCTCAAATAAATACTCACAATTTGGGCAGCCAAGTTCCCAACGAAGAATTGATTAAAGAAGCGATAGAACGTGATGCTGATGCTATACTGGTATCACAGGTAGTTACTCAAAGGGAAATCCACGTGAAGAACTTGACTGAATTGGTAGAATTATTGGAAGCTGAGGGGCTAAGAGATAAGTTTATACTGATTGTGGGAGGCCCTAGAATTACCCATGAACTGGCATTGGAATTAGGGTTTGATGCAGGATTTGGAAAAGATACTTTACCGCCGGAGGTGGCTACTTATATAGCGAAAAAAGCTGCCGGTGAGATTTAACTTATGGGGAGGATTTTGGTTTGTCCCAGCAGGCAGATTTGATAATAGATAATGGCAAGGTTATTACTTTGACAGGAAATGGAACTGTTCACGAGAGTATTGCAGTAAAAGATGGGGAAATCTTGCAATCAGGTACTAAAGAACAAATATCTGTATATAGAGGTTCAGAGACTGAGGTTATCGATGTAAAATGGAACTCGGTGGTTCCCGGATTTATAGATGGTCATGTTCATTTTATGCAGACGGGCTTAAATGAATTGTTCTTAGATTATACGGATTTTTACAGTATGAATGAAATGTTAGAAGATTTGCGACAACTGGTAGTTAAAGCTGATCCAGGAGAGTGGATCTATGTGGCAAAGTTTGATGATGACAAATTTAGTGAAAAGAGAGCTCCCACTATAGATGAATTGGATAGAATAGCACCTGAAAATCCTATTTGGTTGAATCGGGTAGATTGTCATTCGTGTGTGGTAAACAGTAGAGCTTTACAGGAATTAGCATTAGATTCCGAAGAATTGATGGGGGCGGAAAGAGGAAATGACGGTAAATTTAATGGTAATATGAAAACAGTGACCAATGGTATTGTGAGAAAAAGAGTGATGGACCAAATTCCTTTAGAACAAAGACAACAGGCCATTGAACTAGCCACTAAAATAGCTTTGGAAGCTGGAATTACCACTGTTCATAGCATGGAGGGTGGAAAACTTTTTAGTGATAAAGATGTGGATATTTTATTGGAGAAATGGCAGGAGAATCCACTCTATATAGTGGTGTTTAATCAAACCACTGATGTGGAGCGGGTAGCTGATTTAGGTTTAGACCGGATCGGAGGTTGTGTCATTTTAGATGGTTCTTTTGGGTCTAGAAGTGCGGCACTATTGGAACCATATACTGACGATAATAGTACTAGAGGTCAGCTGTATTACACTCAAGAGGAAATAGATGATTTTGTTTTAAAAGCTCACAGAAGGGGGATGCAAATCACTGTACATGCAATAGGAGATAGGGCTATTGAACAAATTTTACAGGCCTATGAAAAAGCTCAACAAAAATATCCTCGTCCTGGTATTAGACACAGAATTGAGCATGCTGAACTGGTTAACAGAGAACAACTACAGAGGTGTGCCAAGCTGGGAGTTAGCCTTTCGGTACAACCAACTTTTGAACACTACTGGGGTGGTCCTGGAATGTACGGATCCAGATTAGGGTCTGAACGAGTGAAAACCACTAATCCTTATCGAAATATATTAGATAGTGGCTGCCTATTAGTTGGTGGTTCAGACAGTGATGTTACTCCTATGGATCCTCTTTTAGGTATTCATGGAGCAATTAACCACTCAAATCAGGAACAACAGTTATCAGTAATGGAAGCCCTAAAATTATTTACTATTAATGCAGCTAAATCTGTACATGAAGAAGATTTAAAAGGTACCATAGAATCTGGGAAATTAGCTAATTTAACTATTTTAGACGGAGATTTACTCTCAACTGATACTGATAAAATAAAAGAACTCTCGGTCATTAAGACTCTCATAGATGGAGAAATTTACTATAGTAAGGATAGCTCTTGAAAGATGTTTCTATTTATTACTTAGGTGCTGTTAGATTTAGTTGTGGGTATCAATATTCAACTTTAACTGAACATTAATAAAGAAAGGTGGGATTCAGTGTGGAAAAATTAATTATTACTGCTGCAATCTGTGGGGCGGAAGTGACTAAAGATGACAACCCTAATATCCCCGTGACAGCAGAAGAGTTGGCAGAAGAAGCAATCAAAGCTGAACAAGCTGGTGCTTCTATTATTCACCTGCATGTTAGAGACCCGGAAGGGAATCCAACTCAGGACAAACAGGTATTTGAGGATGCCATTGATGCCATGAAAACAAAAGGTGTTAGTGCTATCATTCAACCTTCTACAGGAGGAGCCGCTGGAATGACCTTCGAAGAAAGGGCTCAACCTGTGGTATTAGAACCTGAAATGGCTACTTTAGATTGTGGTACCACTAATTTTGGAAATGCCATTTTTGTGAATGATATGCCTATGATGCGAGAGTTCGCTACAGAGATGAAGAGATTGAATATTAAACCAGAACTAGAGTGTTTTGAACCAGGGCATATTTATAATGCTTTACAATTAGATAAAGAAGGGTTATTGCAAAAACCCTTGCATTTTGACCTGGTACTGGGAGTTCCTGGTGCAATCAAAGCTTCATTGAAAAACCTTATGTTCATGGTGGATTTGCTTCCTGAAAATGCTAGTTGGACTGTAGCAGGAGTAGGAAGACATGAACTACCTATGGCGACTCATGCTATATTAATGGGTGGACATGTGCGAGTGGGCTTTGAAGATAATATTTATTACCAAAAAGGGATTTTGGCCGATAGTAACGCCCAGTTGGTAGAGCGAATGGTGCGTTTGGCAGATGAATTAGGGAGAGGAGTAGCCAATCCTGATGAAGCTAGGAAAATATTGAACATAACATAAAAAATCCAGGAGGTGAGAATTATGGCAGTAGGTAATAGATACGGAGTACACAGAGTGATTGAACCAACAGGAGCTTTACCTCAGCCAGCTTGGAAAATAGATAATACCATGGAAGTATACGACAATGAAATGTTGATCGATGTTCATACTTTAAATATAGATTCTGCTAGTATGACTCAAATTGAAGAAGCTGCAGGTGGAGATAAAGAACATATAAAAGATAGAATGCTTCAGATTGTGGCAGAACGAGGGAAACATCATAATCCTGAAACCGGTTCAGGTGGGATGCTAATCGGTACTATTGAAGAACTAGGAGACCAGTTAAAAGAACGAAATTTACAAAAAGGTGATAAAATAGCCACTTTGTCATCATTATCTTTAACTCCTCTGCGTATTGATGAAATTTTAGAGGTAAAAACAGAAATTGATCAAGTACGAATTAAGGGCAAAGCAATTTTGTTTGAATCTGCACTTTATTCAAAGTTACCTAAAGATATGGAAAATACTTTGGCTTTGGCTGCATTGGATGTGGCAGGAGCGGCTGCTCAAACTGCTAAATTGGTTAAGCCCGGAGATAATGTTGTGATAATCGGAGCAGGTGGGAAATCTGGATTGTTATGTCTTCATGAGGCTAAAAAAAGAGCTGGAGTTAGTGGTAAAGTGATTGGTGTCAGTAGGAGTGAAGGTGGGTGTCAGCGAATAGAACAAACTGGTTTAGCTGATGAAATTATTCAAGGTAGTGCCACAGAACCCTTGAATATTCTATCTCAAGTTGAAGAAGCTACAGACGGTGAATTAGCTGATGTTACTATCAATAATGTAAACGTCTCAGATACAGAGATGGGTTCTATATTGCCAACTAAAGATGGCGGGTTGGTGTACTTTTTCAGCATGGCGACTAGCTTTACTAAAGCAGCTTTAGGTGCTGAAGGGGTTGGAAAAGATGTAAACATGATAGTTGGTAATGGCTATACAAAAGATCATGCTCAGATAACTTTAGAAATACTACGTGAAAACAAAGAGATTAGAGAAATTTTTGAACAAAAATACATTTAAAACACAAACCAGTTACAATTGTTAATTGTAAGCCGTCATCAGATTTTGTAACTATCTACCTTTCTGACTTGTATCAGAAAATATAAATTAAATAAACAGCTCTCCTGAGGCTAGTTAGTTAAATTAAAATTTTTTCTGCCTAATGGAGAGCTGTTTGTTTATTTGAATTTTAGTTGCCAGTGGTTTACAATTTTAATAAGATGTTTGTAAAGGGGGATTATCATGAGTCGATCCATGTTTTACATTACAGCTGAACATATGGAAGATGCGGAGAAATTAGCTAAACAGTTGGTAGAAGACAGACTGGTCGCTTGTGTAAATGTTGTTCCCAGGATAAAATCTTACTTTTATTGGGAGGGTGAAGCCCAATCTGAAGAGGAAGTTTTATTACTGGGGAAAACCAAGACCGAAGCAGTTGATAGGCTGGTAGAAAGAGTGAAACAATTACATCCTTATGAAGTTCCTTGTGTGGTTTCTTGGGAATTATCTCAAGGAAATCCGGAATTTTTAAATTGGATAGATGGAGAAGTTAAATAAGCTGATTGAGATTTCGTTGTTAATAACTAACAACATTTGTATTGGCGCTGTTATATTTTGTTGATAATTTATTGATAAGAATAAACAATTCAACTTAAACTGAGCCTTTATATTAACTACAAAAAATTTTAATTAATAAGTAGGTGATTTAATGTATAAAATTAAAGAAGCTCAAGTATCTACCGATGCTACTAATTTATGGGATCCAGAGGTTAAAGAAACGATAACAGAAGTGATTACTCGTGTTTCAAAGCAAGGAGATGAAGCATTACTTGATTATACTCGAGAATTTGATGGAATAGATATTTCCGATCCATCAGAATTAGTAATTGATAGAGATGAGTTAGCGGACTGTTATTTAGATTTATCCCCTGAAATAAGATCTTCTTTGCAGTTTGCTAGGGAACAGATAGCGGAATTTGCGGAACAACAGATGAGCTGTTTTCGGGAACTAGAGTATCAAAGCTCTGAAGGGATAACTCTCGGTCACAAAGTTATACCTGTTTCTTCTTGTGGATGTTATGTGCCTGGTGGTAATTATCCCTTACCTTCTTCAGCCTTAATGTCAATTGTACCGGCCAGAGTCGCCGGAGTGGAAAATATAATAGCCGTTTCGCCGCCGAATCGTGATACAGGTACCATACATAGAGAAGTATTAGCTGCTATGTTTTTAGCCGGTGTGGAACAGGTTTACGTAGCAGGAGGAGCTCAAGCAATAGCGGCATTGGCATTTGGAACTGATACCATTCCATCAGTTGATATGATCGTAGGTCCAGGCAACAAATTTGTTACTGAAGCCAAGCGTCAACTGAATGGACTTGTGGGAATTGATCAACTAGCAGGTCCCAGTGAAATACTGATACTAGCTGATGAATCAGCTAGTGCTGAACGAATAGCTGCTGACTTACTGGCCCAAGCTGAACATGATCCAGATGCTAGATGTTTGTTAGTTACCACTTCTGAAAAATTAGCCAGCCAAGTTAATACTCATGTTGATGAACAACTTTCTAAATTAAAAACAACATTTACTGCTAAAAAGAGTTGGGAAGACTTTGGAGAAATCATTATAGCGGAAAATTTAAACGAAGCTGTCAATATTTCTGATGATATTGCTCCAGAACATCTGTTATTGATTACTGAAGAAAATTTTGAACTAGTTGACCATGTGAAACATTACGGTTCATTGTTCATTGGTGAATACTCATCTGTGGCATTTGGCGATTATGTATCAGGTACAAATCATATTTTGCCCACAGGCGGAAGTGCCAGACATACTAGTGGCTTGTCAGTAGGTAAATTTTTAAAAGTTTCTTCATATCAAATGATTGATCAACAAGGTGCAGACAAATTAGTAGGTGATTGTGTGAATTTAGCTGATTTGGAAGGTCTGGATGCTCACAAAAGATCGGCTATGTTTAGAAAGTCGACTTGATAATGTGAATTCCATTACTAAATTAACTTAAGATTCGTCAAAGCGGGGAGAATGATTCCCCGCTTTTTTTGTACTGTTATTTTGTGCTGTAATTCTCTTTGTTCATTAAGTTGTATAATCAAACCTATATAATCCGTTCATTTGAAAAGTTTATTGCTCTCAACATTTAACTTTAACTGAGCTATGATTAAAATGGACAAAATTAGGAAAACTAAAGATCGAACAAGATAGTAAAATAATCAAATTATTAGTGTTATTATATTCGCTAGCTATTAGTATTTGATTATGATATTACTTAAAAGACAAGGGGTGTTGATAGTAATGGAGGTTATAAGCAGTGAAATAGCACAAAATGTACATTTACACTTGGTACCTAAAGACAATTTAAAAACTGTAGTGATAAAATTATTTTTTCATTGGCCGCTAGGTGATGACACAGGTCATACAGCTGTTGTGCCTAAGGTGTTGGAGAGAGGACCTGAAAATTTTAAAAATACATTGCAATTTAACAGAAAATTAGAGGAATTGTATGGAACGAAACTTGTTACAGCAGTACATAAAAAAGGAGAACGACAACTGATTGAGTTCCGGATAGAAGCTGTTAATAAAAATTTTATTCCAGATGTAAAGCAAGACAAAATGGACTTTGAAGAAGCTTGTAAATTACTAAGTCAGATTATATTCCGTCCCCATAGTGATTTACAAGATGGGGATTCTCATAGATTTGTAAAGCAGAGAGTAGAACGTGAACGGAAAACACAATTGAGTCGTATAAAGAAACAAAAAGATGATAAAACAAACTATGCAGTAGAACGCCTTATTTCACATATGTGTCAAGATGAAGTTTTCAGATATTCTAAATTTGGAACTGAAGAAGAAGTGAATAAAATTACACCGGTCAGTCTGTATCAAAGTTATTTAAACTTGTTATCAAATGCACCCGTGGATATTTTTGTTATTGGAAATTTTGATAAAAAGCATGTAGAATCACAAGTAAGAGAAAATCTACAATTTCACGATAGAGAAAACTGTCCTGATTTTAGCGTACAGGTTCAACACTTTGTTAATGACTCAAACGAAGTTATTGAATCAGAACAGGTGAATCAAGGGAAGTTGTGTTTAGGTTATCGAACGCAAATTTCATTTACAGATGAAAGAATTTATCCATTAATAATCTTTAACGGTGTTTTCGGTGGTTTCCCACATTCTAGATTATTTAGAATTGTTCGAGAACAGCACAGTTTATGTTATTATATAGTTTCTCGACTGGAAAAAAGTAAAGGTATATTGGTCATTAACGCTGGCATTGATAAAGATGACTTCAATAAGGCAAAGGATTTAATCATAACAGAAAGTGAGCAGTTAATTAAAGGGGATATAGAAGAACAAGAGGTTGAAATGAGTAAAAAGTCTCTTCTTTCTGCTATGGAACAGATTGAAGATACCCCAGACGGAATTTGTGAAATGTTATTAGAAGGTATAATAAATAACAATAAAGTGACTCCAAAAGAAATTCGTGAAAAAATTGAACAGGTAAGTGTTGAACAAGTAAATAATATAGGGAAAGAAATCCAATTGGATACTGTTTATTTTATGGCCAACAATATGGAACGAAAGGCAGGTGTTCATTAATGAATGTAAGGACTAAACCAGTGCAAAAGTTCAATCCGATGTTAAAAGAATCAATTTTTCATGCAAAGATAGCTCAAGGATTGGATACTTTTGTATTTCCTCGACCTGGATATAAAAAGAAATATGCCCTATACGGTGTAAATTTTGGATCTATAGATGCCAGCTATCGTGATAATAATGGAATTATTAATGACCTACCCCTTGGGATTGCACATTTTCTGGAACACAAATTATTTGAAAAAGAGAATTACAATGTTTTTGATGAATTTTCAGCCTTAGGTGCTTCTACTAATGCTTTTACCACATTTGGTCATACTGCATATCTATTTAGCACTATAGATAACTTTTATCAAAATTTAAAATTGTTACTAGAATATGTTCACACACCTTATT